>CANCMM010000151.1:0-5442 GCA_947379335.1 Alphaproteobacteria bacterium
CAGGCTGATCCCGCTACGACCATTGAACTGATGCTGCAGGAAGAAAAAAAGTATCAGCCGGCACTGGCAAAATTCCAGGCGGCCGCGCAAGCCGCGCATGTGCCCTGGCGCATGTGCGAGACCCAGTCCTTTTCCGGCGGCGGCAAGGCCGGGGTCAGCGACACGTTTGCCTCGGCGCTATGGGCGCTCGACTATCTCTTCGTGCTGGCCGGTTATGGCTGCAGCGGCGTGAACATGGAAACCGGCGTCAATCACCTGGGCCGGGTGAGCAAATACACCCCCATCACCGGTGAACTGCCCGGTCCCTATGCGCCTGCGCCGGAATATTACGGCCTGCTGGCCTTCGCCCAGGCCGCGAAAGGCGAACAGATCGCCGCCGCCACCAACACAGGCGGCATCAATCTCACCGCCTATGCCACACGACAGGGCCATGACACGGTCGTAACGGTGATCAACAAGGACATGACCCAGGGCGCGGCGGTGGAAATCTCCGGCATCGCAGCCAAACAGGCCAAGGTCATGCGTCTCACCGGACCCAGCCTCGCCGCCACCAGCGGCGCAAGCCTGGGCGGGGCCGCCGCCGACGGCGCATGGTCCGGGGGCAAGTCCGAAGCGGTGCGTATCGCCGGCGGCAAGGTCTTCGCGGATGTTCCCGCCGCCAGCGCCGCCCTGATAAGCCTGCACATCTGAGACGTTAGGGATGCTCATATCTCCGCCTTGGCGGGATATTGGAAAGCGTCTAGGTTCGCCCCATGAAAAACCTTACCTGGATCGGCGCGGGAACCGCCATGGGCGTGGCCGCCGCGGTGGCGCTCAGCGCCGCCCATGGCGCCGATCCCGCCTATGGCCAGCTGGAACTTTTCAGTGCCGCCTTCTCCAAGGTGCGCGCCGAATATGCCGTGCCGGTCAAGGACACCGAACTGGTGGAAGGCGCCATCGAAGGCATGGTGACGCGGCTGGATCCCCATTCCAGCTACATGACCGCCAAGTCCTATGCCGGGGAGTTTGAAATCACCACCCGCGGCCAATTCGGCGGCGTCGGCCTGACCGTGATGCCCGAGGAAGGCGTGATCAAGGTCATCACCCCCACCGACGGGATGCCCGCCGCCAAGGCCGGCATCAAGACCGGCGACAAGGTCTCGGCCATCGACGGCAAATCCATCGCCGGCACCGACTTCACCGAGGCGGTGAACAAGATGCGCGGCGCCGCCGGCACCAAGGTCACGCTGACCGTCGTGCGGGCAGCCGAGAAAAATCCCTTCGACGTGATCCTGACCCGCGCCAATGTGCCGGTGAACGCCACCACCTCGCGGCGCGAAGGCGATATCGGCTATATCCGCATGCCCGGCTTCAACGAAAAGACCGCCGACGGTCTTGAGAAAGCGGTGAAGGAGCTCAAGAAACAGATCGGCCCCGGCATCAAGGGCTATGTGCTGGACCTGCGCAACAATCCGGGCGGACTGGTGGACCAGGCGGTCCAGGTGTCGGACGATTTCCTGTCCGGCGGCGAAATCGTCTCCATGCGCGGCCGCCGCCCCTCCGATACCCAGCGCTATGACGCCAAGGCCGGCGACATCACCGACGGCAAGCCCATCGTGGTGCTGATCAATATCGGCAGCGCTTCGGCGTCCGAAATCGTTTCCGGCGCGCTTCAGGATCACAAGCGCGCCACCATCGTGGGCATGACCAGCTTCGGCAAGGGATCGGTGCAGACCATCCTGCCGATGGGTGAAGGCCGCGGCGCGCTGCGCCTGACTACGGCGCGCTATTACACCCCGTCCGGCCATTCCATCCAGGCGCTGGGCATCACCCCGGATATCAAGGTGGCGCAGGGCGACGAGGACAATCTCTCCCGCCTGCTGCGTCCGTCGGAATCGGACCTGCAAGGGCATCTGATCGGCGAACCCCTGCCCGCCAAGCGGCTGCATGCACCAGTGGTCTACGCCGCGCCGGGCAAGAAGTATGACGACTTCCAGCTCGCCTATGCCCTGGACCTGCTGCGCGGCCAGATGACCGTGGCCTCGGTGACCAAGGACACCAACGGCTAAGACTGGCGGCTAACTTACTTCGAAGCCAGCTTTTCCTTCATCCCAAACGCAATCGAGTCTTTCTGGCCGCTGAGCGAAGCGCCGGGCTTCACGTGATAAAGGCCATAAAGAAACGCGCTGTCATTGGCGCTCATTGCCGCCAGCTTCGCGGCCGCGGTGCAGCCCGTCAGGGCCAGGTTCTCGATGCTGGGCAAGGTCGAGCATTGCTCGAGGGCGCTGGGCTGGGACAAAGCCAGCATAGCAACATTGTCCGCCAGAGCTCCGATCTCAAAGGCACCCAGCTTGCTGGGGTCGGCCACCACCGTGACGCTGAAGAAGGCGCTGCTAAGGCCGTCGCCGACACGGGTGCCGTTGCTGGACCTTGAGTCGTAGTTCTGGCTGGTATGGAGATAGCGGCTGTTAGCATCGACGGTCCATTTGCCGCGCAAATCCACTGTCTTGGTGACATACCAGGCCTGGATGGGATAGTTGACCTTGGCCAGTTGGTCGGCCTGGTCGCTATTGTCGAAATAACCGAGCATCACCGGGTCCTTGGCGCGCAAGCCGTCCACCAGGACCTGTGGCGTGGTGGTGAAGACGATGCTGATATTGGCCCTGCAGCCCTCCGGATCCACCCTGGCGCCGGCAGCGGCGGCCACGGTGCGGATGCGCTGCAGAATGAACTTGGAGAAGCCTGCCGGCAGGCCGGCGATGCCCGGACACACCGGATCGTCCCAACGCGCGATCCTTCCAAGATGGGTGACCGCGGTATGGGATTGGACAAAGGCGCTGACGGCCGCATCGTCTGCGGGCTGGGCGATGGCGGCGCCCACGCATCCCAGGGTGATGGCGGCAATGATCGAAAAACGGCGCGTCATGTGTAGCTCCCTCAGTCCCCGGTCACTCTACTATTAATGTAGGTGTAATAACAGCCGGCAAGGAAGTCCTACATCAGGCTAACTTGTAATGCAAGGTACCGGGCCAAGGCTAACAAAACGGCAATGTTGGCGCATCAGTCCGGCTTCAGGGCGCGGGTGAGAAAGCGGGTGAGATTGGCCACCAGCGCCTCACGGCAACGGCCCGAACGCTGCGCTTCGTGCCCCGTCTGGTGCAACGCCCCGGCAATGGCCTGGCCGATGATGTCGGCGTCATAGGTTGAACAAGCGCTGCCGTCCTGGGCGGCGCCGCGGATCATCTCCGCCCATTCCCTGCCCCATTGCATCAACAGCGGCTGGGCTTCCTCGCCGCCGGCATCGATCATCGATGCATCGGTCATGGCGGCGCGCAACACACCGGGATGGCTGTCGGCATATTCGCAGATCGCGCCCAAGGTCGCGGCGATGCGCTGCTCCAATGTCTGGTTGCCGGCGCGATAGTGCTGCAGATGCACGTCCAGTTCCTGGCGTGCATCTTCCACGAACGACAAAAAGCAGGCGCGCTTGTCGGGATAGTGCAGGTAGAAGGTTCCATGCCCCAGGCCCGCTTCGCGCGCGATGTCCTGCGGACGCGTGGCGTCATAGCCGCGCTCGACGAACAGCTTGCGCGCCGACTGCTTGAGCCGCGCAAGACTTTCCGGCTTGCGCCGTCCATTGCGCGCGCTGTCGATGTTGATGGCCTGCCCCGTCATGCTGCCCCCTTGCGGCAACCTTCAAGCGACAATACGTCAGTGTCAATGTTGCGGGTTGTATACAGCCGCTATTGTACGCGCGAGACGGCATGCTTCCAGCCGGCATACAGAAGGTCGCGCTCACTCTTTGACAGACCAGGTTTAAAGCGGCGATCCAGCGCCCACCGCGCTGCAATATCTTTCTCGCTCTTGAAAAGGCCCGCACCCAGTCCCGCCAGATAGGCCGCGCCCAGCGCTGTTGTCTCGATGACCTTGGGCCGGTCCACCGCAAGACCGGTGAGATCAGCCAGCCGCTGGCAGAACCAGTCATTGGCCACCATGCCGCCATCCACCTTCAACGCGCGCAGCCGCGTCAGTCCGGCCGCAGACATGTCACGCCGCATCGCTTCCAGCAGATCGCGCGTCTGGTAGCAGACCGCATCCAGCGCGGCGCGCACGATTTCGGCTTTGCCCACATCGCGCGTCAGACCCAGGATGGCGCCGCGCGCCTGCGGATCCCAATAAGGCGCGCCCAGTCCCGTAAAAGCGGGCACGAAATACAGGCCGCCAGCGTCCTTTGCCCGCTTGGCCAGGCTCTGGCTTTCCGGCGCGCTGGCGATCACGCCGAGTTCGTCACGCAGCCATTGCACCACCGCGCCGGCGATGAAGATGCTGCCTTCGATGGCATATTGTTTCTGCGCCAGCGCGGTCGCCAGCAGCCGATTGCGCGAGCGCGGTACCGCCTTGCCGGTATTGACCAGGGCAAAACAGCCGGTGCCATAGGTGGACTTCACATCACCGGGCGCAAAACAGGCTTGCCCGAAGCTGGCGGCCTGCTGGTCGCCCGCCACACCCAGGATTGGAATGGCCGCGCCCAGCAGCATGGGATCGCATGTGCCGAAATCGCCCCGGCTTTCGCGCACCTGTGGCAACATCGCGCGCGGCACACCGAACAGCTTGAGCAGGCCCGCATCCCAATCGCGGGTCTTGAGATTCCACAACATGGTGCGCGAGGCATTGGTGACGTCGGTGGCGTGCAGCTTCCCCCTGGTCAGGTTCCAGATCAGCCAGCTGTCGATGGTGCCGAAGGCGATGTTCTTTCCCCAATCCTTTTTGGAGACGCCCTTCACATTCTTCAGCAGCCATTCCAGTTTGGTGGCCGAGAAATAGGGATCCAGCAGCAGCCCGGTCTTGCGCGCGACGGAAGGCTCCAGCCCGCGCTTCTTCAGGGCCGCGCAGCGCGCCGCCCCGCGCCGGTCCTGCCAGACGATGGCGTTGTGCAGCGCCTTGCCCGTGGTCTTGTCCCACACCAGCGAGGTCTCACGCTGGTTGGTGATGCCGATGGCGGCGACTGCGCCGGCCCCCACCTCTTCCAACACCGTCCGGCAGCAGGTCAGCGCCGCCTGCCAGATCTCGCCCGGGTCATGTTCGACCCAGCCATTGGCCGGATAGATCTGGCGCAACGGCACGGCATGACTGCGCAGAGGGCGGCCTTGGGCATCGAACAGGATCGCCCGGGTCGATGTGGTCCCCTGGTCTATGGCCAAAAGGCAGGATTTGCGCCCGTTCATGCGGCAACAGGGCACACGGTTTGGCCCGTCCGCGCAAGAGACTTAATCGGCTGTTAAGGGTCGGACGGGTACAAGTTTTCCCAGAAAAGGCCGCAAAAGCGGCTGAATTACTGCAGAAAGCATGGGGCACACCGTGGGGCTTACCGCACACGATATGAGTGACATGGGCCGCCTGGCCCAGCTGGCGATGAACCCGCAATCGGGCGCCAGCCGCGAGGAGATTTATCTCGCCGTCGCG
>CANCMM010000152.1:0-5438 GCA_947379335.1 Alphaproteobacteria bacterium
GACGACGAAGCCTTGCTGGTGCAGGTGGACGGCTTTGAAGGCCCCTTGGACCTGCTGCTGACCCTGGCCCGCAACCAGAAGGTCGATATCGCCAAGATATCGATCCTCAAGCTGGCCGACCAGTATCTGGAGTTCATCGAAAGCGCCAAGAAGCTGAACCTGGAACTGGCCGCCGACTATCTGGTGATGGCTGCCTGGCTGGCCTCTCTCAAATCCCGCCTGATCCTGCCGCAGGAAAAGGGCCCCGACGGCGAACCCACCGCCGACGAAATGGCCACCCGCCTGCGCTGGCGCCTGCAGCGCCTGGATGCCATGCGCGCCGCTGCCACCCGGCTGATGGGCCGCGAGCGGCTGGACCGCGACGTGTTCGGCCGCGGCGATCCCGAAGCGGTCAATGTGATCAAGCTGCGGACCTACAAAGACACGATGTACGACCTGCTGACCGCCTACGCGACCGAGCGGGCGCGCAAACTGGGCGGCAAGTCCTATCGCCCCCAGATGGCGCCGGTGCTGGCCATCGAGGAAGCGCGGGAGCGGCTGGAACGGATGCTGGGCAAGATCTCCGACTGGAGCGCCCTGACGGGCCTGCTGCCCTTCGAATGGACGGGCGGGGCCCGGCGCCGTTCGGCGGTGGCCTCGACCCTGCTGGCCGCCCTGGAGATGGCCCGGGACGGCAAGGTGGAACTGCAGCAGATGGCGCCCTTCGCCGAGATCTTTGTGCGCGACGGCCGGCGAGGGCCTGATCTACCTTCCAATATTCCTGAGGCGTCCGCGCCGGGAGCATGACATGAGCAGCGTAGCCAAGATGATTGAGACGATCGAAGACCAGATGGAAGCCGAGAGCCCCGAAGCCAACGCCGAGCATCTGCGGATGGTCGAGGCGCTGCTGTTCGCGGCCTCCGAACCGCTGGACCAAAAGGCACTGTCAACATCGCTGCCCGAAGGTGCCGACATTCCCGGCCTGCTCAAGGCACTTGAAGCGGCATATGAGAAGCGCGGCGTAAACCTTTGCTGTGTCGCTGGAAAATACCAGTTCCGCACCGCCAGCGATCTGGCCTTCCTGCTGCGCAAGGAGCAGCCGGAACAGAAGCGCCTGTCCAAGGCGGCCATCGAAACCCTGTCCATCATCTCCTACCACCAGCCCGTCACCCGGGCCGAGATCGAGGATATTCGCGGCGTCGCCATGTCCAAGGGCACCATCGACATCCTGATGGAAATCGGCTGGATCAAGATCCGCGGCCGCACGCGCACCCCCGGCCGCCCGGTCACCTACGGCACCACCGAGGCCTTCCTGGTCCAGTTCGGGCTGGAAAGCGTCGCCCACCTGCCGGGCCTGGACGAGCTCAAGGCCGCCGGCTTCCTGGAAGCCATCCCGCCGTCCGGCTTCGACGTCCCCAATCCGTCCGAGGCCCTGGGCCCGGATGAAGACCCCTATGATCCCAACGAGCCGGAAATGGCGACTGGGAGCGTAAATCTCGACGAAGCCTAACTGCCGAGCCTCGCCTGCATGAGTGCCTTCAGTCCGATATTCCCCCGGCCCATGGGCGGGCCTCTCATCGCCTGGGAAGGGGTCTTCAGCGCCGCCGAGGTGGACCGCATCACGGCAATCGGCGACGGCTTGGCGCGCGACCGCGCCGAACTGGTCCTGGCGCAGGACCCGATGGGCAAGAAGCGCGTCACCGATGTGTCCTGGCTGGAGCACAACACCCAGACCCAGTGGCTGTTCGCCCGGCTGGAGCAGATCGCCCAGCAGCTAAACCGCCAATATTACAAATACAATCTCTACAGCGAACTGCGCGAACGCCTGCAATACACCGTCTATGAATCCAGCCAGGGCGGGCATTATGACTGGCATGTCGATCACGGCGCCCTGGGGCCGGATCCGCGCAAGCTGTCGATCAGCGTGCAGTTGAGCGAGCCGTCGGATTATAAGGGCTGCGACCTGGAGCTGAATTTCGGGGACGGCATCGTGGCGGCGCCGCGCACGCGCGGCACGGTGGTGTCCTTCGCCTCCTATGTGCTGCACCGGGTGACGCCGGTCACCGCCGGGGTGCGCAAGTCGCTGGTCGCCTGGGTATCGGGCCCGGAATTTCAGTAATCAGCCGTCTGTCAGCCGTGTCAGCATCAGATTGGTCAGCCGGCCCGTGATCTCCGGCTGGAAAGCGTTGCCCAGTGAGGCGCGACCATCGAATTTCTCCGCCGCATGGGGACCGTTGGCGTCGACATAATGCATGAAGACCTGGAACAGCCGCTCCCCTTCATAAGCGTCGCGCCAGTGCGTCAGCTCCGGACCCCTGTACAGAAGCGCGTCCCCGGGCCGCAGCATCGCGGCGAAGGGCGCGTTCTCGTCGCCAATGTTCAGCGCCCAGGGCGCGTCGGGCTCCTGGCCCAGGTTGAGGCTGATGGAAATCTCGCAGGCCGAACGGTCGCGATGCGGCTCCAGAACATCGCCCTTCTTGTAGATGCGGGCAAAGGAATAGGTGGGGTGCAGTTCGAGCCCGGTATGGGCCTCGATCAGCGGCTTGATACCCTGCATCAGCGCATCGACCTGGGCGTCGCCATAGACGTTGGGCGTGCCGGGCACCTGTTCATCACCAGCCATCAGCATGGTGCCGGCTTTCGCACGCCGCGCCAGGTGATCGCGCAGCTGCGCCACGCGGTCGGCAGGGACCAGGGCCTTGATGACGGCATAGCCGTCAGTCTGGAAAGCGTCGGTGGCAGAAGCTGTATCGGGCGGCATGGCGTTTGTCTTCGGCAACGCCCGATTATAAAACGCTGCCGCGCCGGAAGAAAAGACTCTGTTTATTTCTCCGGCAGGGCGAAGACATAGACCATGTTGGAGCCGCTGGGCTGGTCGATCTCCGGGAAAAGCCGCGGAGAGTTCCCGCCGCCGAAGCCGCCGCCCGCCACCACGGCGATATATTGCCGGCCGCCCTGGCTGAACGAGACCGGGGCGCCGCTGACATGCGAGCCCAGGCGCGTCTGCCACAGGACCTTGCCGTTATCCTGGTCGAAGGCACGCAGGTAGCGGTCCAGCGCGCCGTTGAACACCAGCCCGCCGCCGGTCGCCAGCACGGGCGCATAATTGGTCGCCTTGTTCTCCCAGCTCCACAGTGTCTTGCCGGTTTCCACCGAGATCGCATCGATGCGGCCGATGCCGGTGTGGCCGGGAGATATTTTGGCGGTGCCCAGGACATTGTAGCCGTCGGGCAGTTTGCTGGGGATGTTGTCCGCCCGCACATGGATGTCGGTGCAGAGGTTCTGCAGCTGCACATACATTACATTGGTCTGCGGGCTGTAAGCCGAATAGGGCCAGTCGCGGCCGCCGGCATGGGTGGGGCACAGGTCATAGATCTTGTGGATGTCGGTCATCACCATGGCCTGGTTGATGGTGACCTTGCCCTTGGTGTCGATCTTGTCGACGATGTTCTGCACCGCTGTCTGCTTGGCCCACAGAAAGTCGCCCTTGGCGGCGTCGAAGCTCCACATGATGGAGGTCTTGCACGGCACGCCGGTCAGGGTCCTGCGGCTGGCGCTTTTGATGCCGCGGCCGACCGCCATCATGCCGTCCGCCTTGGGATCGGGATTGACGGCCGTGGTGATCGGCATCATTTCAAACGTGCATTCCTGGTCCCAATTGTCTTCGGGCAGGACCTGGTGCTTCCACACGATCTCGCCGGTCTTCGGCTTCACGGCAAAGCGCGTGTCGCTGCCGGCCATGGTGGCGCCGTAGTTGCCGCGCTGGCCTTCCGCCGCCGGCCCGGTGCCGCTGGAGCCGTAATAGATCAGGTCCAATTGCGGGTCATAGGTGATCGGGCCCCATACGCCGGTCATCTGGCGTTTTTCAAAGGGCTGGTTGCCCCAGGTTTCGCTGCCCGGTTCGCCCGGCTTGGGGATCACATAGTTGCGCCACAGCTCCTTGCCGGTTTGCGCATCATTGCCGGTAACGAAACAGCCAATCGGCGCGTACTGGCAGGTGGCGCCCGCCACCACCACGCCCTTCACCACGATGGGGCCGGTGGTGTTGGTGGCGTACAGGTTGCCGCCGCGGTTGACCTGCCACAATTGCTTGCCGGTCCTGGCGTCCAGCGCGACCAGGTAATTGTCGCGCGTAACGGTGTACAGCTTGTCGCCATACAGGAACACGCTGCGCTTGCGCTGGCCCCAATGGCCGCTGGGTATCTTGGTGAGGTCGGGCAGGTTGCGCCGGTACTGCCACAGAAGATCGCCGGATGCGGCATCGATCGCCTGGATGACGTCGTTGGGATTCCCCAGGAACATCACGCCATTGTGGATGATGGGGGTGTTCTGGTTGATCCCGGTTTCCATGCCCCGCGACCACACCAGTTGCAGGCTTTTGATGTTGGTCTTGTCGATCTGCTTGAGGGGGCTGAAGCCATAGCCTTCGTAATTGCCGCGCATCATGATCCAGTCACCCGGATCGGGATTGCGCAACTGTTCGTCGGTCACTGGCGCCCAGTTCGGGATCGGAAGGGGTGCGATGGTGATATGGCCGCTGGTGCCCATCTCCGGTGCGCCGCTGACAGGGCGCGGATCGGGATAAGGATAATTCTGCGCCGTGGCCGCCACCGCCATCAGCACCACGCCGCCGAGTGCGGCCGCGCCGCGAAATCCGGTCTTCATGTCAAGCGCCCCTGGAATTTATTGTCTTGGAACATCGCGGGACCATGACAGGATTTTGCCGCCCGATCCAAGACCGGGCAGGGCGCCGGGAATAAATCCCGACCGCATCCAGAAAACTTCCCGCCGTAGGATTTACTGCGCACCCTTGCGGGGATCGACGCCGCGCGAATACCAGATCGAAAAAGTACCCGGCTGGGTGGCGTAGGCGATGAACTGCTTGCCCAGATCCTGGTGCGCGGCCTTGGACGGGACAGCGGCCACTGCGTCCAGGTAGCGGCCATACTCTTCGGGGATCGGGCCGGCCACGACCAGGTTATCCCACTTCAGGATCTGGCTGATGTTCTGCACCGCCATGTCGCCTTCGCCGCGGGCCAAGGCATCGCCGCCTTCGCCATAGGGGCTGGGCGCATGCTTGACGCCGGCCATTTCCGGCAGGTCGAACAGGCTCGACAGCATATAGGCGGTGCGGGTGCAGCCCGGTCCGCCGGGCGTGCCGTTGCAGCGCGAGTGCAGGACCTTGTTCGCCGAATGCAGCACGGCGATAAACTTTTCCTTGGTGGAAATGTCGGGGACTTTGGCGCCCTTCATGACGGCCAGGCCCTGGTAGGACCGGCCGACATGCTTGCGGCTGCCCGCCTTGATCGCGCCCTTGGTGGTGGCGTCGTCCATGAGGTCGGCCGGCAGGAACACCGCGTCCGCGGAGCCATCCACCGCCATTTTCACCACATCATCCATGCCGCCATTCTTGAGGGTGACCTTGATGCCGGTCTCCGCCTCGAAGCCCTTGGTGATGA
>CANCMM010000153.1:0-5437 GCA_947379335.1 Alphaproteobacteria bacterium
ACGACAGTCAGCCGCAGATGGTCGTGATCGAAAATTTTCTCACCCCGGCGGCGCTGGAGAAGCTGCGCCGCTACTGCGCCGGTTCGACCATCTGGCGCCGAAATTATGATGCCGGCTATATCGGCGCGACGCCGGAAGACGGGCTGGCCTGTCCACTGATGGCGCAGATTGCGGAGGAAATCCGCACGACCTTCCCGCAGATCATCGGCATGCATGCCTTCCGCTATCTGGGCGCCTTCAAATATGACAGCGCCCTGTCCACCGGCACCAACATTCATGCCGACAATTCGGCCGTGAACGTGAATTTTTACATTGCGCCGGACGAGGCCAACCTGGACCCCGAAAGCGGCGGCATGGATATCTGGGACCTCAGCGCGCCGCCCGGCGAGGAAATGCGCCGCTACAATGGCGACGAGGCGCTGGCGCGAGATTTTCTGGAACGTTTGGGCGCGCGCCTGACCCGTGTGCCTCATCGCGCCAACCGCGCCGTGATCTTCAGGTCCGACCTCTTTCACAAGACCAGCGACTGCCGCTTCCGTGAAGGCTTCCTGAACAAGCGGATCAATGTCTCGCTGCTGTTCGGGCAGCGCCCCGGCTAGGCGAGCGATAACAGGCGTTTGCGTCCCTTTTTGGGGCCCAAGGGGGAAAGTGGTAGGATTTGGCGCGGCATTTTTGGGCCGAGAAACTCATGCTGGAGACCGGACATGAGAAAGATAATTGGCGTGGGTGGAGTATTCGTCGCGGGCATAACTGCCGCACTTTGGTTTGCTACAGCACCGGGCACCGCGCAGAACGCGCCATCGATTGACAGCGACGACATTGGCGGCACGGTAAACGGCCCGACGGGCCCTGAAGCCGGCGTCTGGGTGATCGCGGAGACCAGGGACCTCCCTACAAAATACGCGAAAATCGTGGTGACCGACGATCAAGGGCGTTTCCTGATCCCCGACCTGCCGCGCGCCAACTATTCCGTTTGGGTAAGGGGCTATGGCCTGGTTGATTCCCCCAAAGTCGCTGCCATGCCTGGCAAGTCGCTATCGCTAAAGGCGGTCACTGCGCCCAGCGAAGCCGCGGCGGCGCATTATTATCCCGCGCTTTACTGGTACGCCATGCTGGGCATTCCAGCGGAGAACGAATTCCCTGGCACCGGCCCAAAGCCGCAAGGCAATGGCATGGATCCCAAGATGAAAAGCCAGGGTCAGTGGCTCGACGTGGTGAAGACCGACGGCTGCTACACTTGCCACCAGCTGGGCGATGCGGCCACGCGTCTCTATCAGCCGGCACTTGGAAAATTCAAGACGTCCAGGGACGCTTGGGAACACCGCATCCAGGTCGGCCAGGCCGGAACCTCCATGATCGGCAGCATCGGCCGGGTGGACACCCAGCGGGCGCTGGCGCTGTTCGGCGACTGGACCGACCGCGTCAAGGCGGGCGAACTGCCTTTCGCCAAGCCGCCGCGGCCACAGGGCGTGGAGCGCAATATCGTTGTCACCTTGTGGGACTGGCACAGCCCAACCGCCTATCTCCATGACGAAGTCGCCACCGACAAGCGCAATCCCCGGGTCAATGCCGGCGGGCCGCTTTTTGGATCGCCGGAAGAAAGCTCCGATTTCATTCCCGTGCTGGACCCCGTGCGAAACGTCGCGGCCAAGGTCAAGGCGCCCGCCCGCGATAAAAATACGCCGACCACAAAGGACAATGTCATTGCTGCGCCATCACCCTATTGGGGCAACACGCCCATCTGGGACAGCCGGACCAACATTCACAACCCGATGTTCGACGATAAGGGCAGGGTATGGCTGACATCGCGCATCCGCGCCTCCGAAACGCCGGCCTTCTGCCGGGCAGGTTCGTCGCATCCCTCCGCCAGGGCATTTCCCACCCAGACCACCGGGCGAAATCTGGCGATGTACGATCCGGCAACCAGGAAATTCTCATTGATCGACACTTGCTTCAGCACGCATCATTTGAACTTCGCCTATGACGGCGACAACACGCTTTGGACAAGCGGCGGTGGCGATGTTGTGGGCTGGCTGAATACCAAGACGTATCTGGCGACTGGTGACGAACAGAAATCGCAGGGCTGGACGGCGCTGATCCTCGATACCAATGGCGACGGCAAGCGCGGCGATTATACCGAGCCAGGCCAGCCGCAGGATCCGGCCAAGGACATGCGGGTGCGGGCCGGCTTTTACGCAGTGGCGGTTGATCCCAACGACAATTCCGTGTGGGGCTCCTTCATCGGCTATCCAGGGGGCGTGATGCGTCTTGTGCCGGGAAAAAATCCGCCTGAGACCGCGGTGTCGGAGATCTTCTATGTGCCGTTTGAAGATGCCAAAGCGCCGATCAAAGGCTATTCCCCGCGCGGTATGGATATAGATCGCAAGGGCGTGGTGTGGATGCCGCTGGCAAGCGGCCAGTTCGCCAGCTTCGACCGGCGCAAATGCACCGGCCCGCTGAACGGACCCAAGGCAACCGGAAATCACTGTCCAGAAGGTTGGACGCTTTATCCTTTTCCCGGGCCGCAGTTCAAGAATGTGAACAGCCCCGGCAGTGCCGAAGCCAGCTATTACGCCTGGGTGGACCAGCACGATACGTTCGGGTTGGGAAACGACATTCCAATCGCCACCGGCAATGCTTCGGATGCCCTGCTGGCCCTGAAGGACGGTAAGTTCGTCACCCTGCGCGTGCCTTATCCCATGGGCTATTATGCCAAAGGTCTGGATGGGCGGATTGATGATCCGGGCAAGGGATGGAAGGGCAAGGGCCTATGGTCAACCTACGCGACCCGCACCCCGCACCACATGGAGGGCGGCAAAGGCACGACCAGCAAGATCGTGCATTTCCAGCTGCGACCTGATCCGCTGGCGCGGTGAAGGTTGGGGTAGATGGCGGAAGTACCGTCCGCCGGCATTCCTTGCCAGCCCTTTGGGGAGCAAGAGTTTTCCACTTGGCCGGGCCAGGCGCTTCCCGCGCTACTACCCACGACTCGCCCGAACATCTTACGGCTGCTTTACTTTAGCGCGAAGGCCAAAATGTTGCTGCCGGACGCCACGGCAACATACTGGCGCCCGTTCAGCATGTAGGTCATCGGACATCCACGCCAGGGCTGATTGCCATGGACTGTCCATAGTGTCTTTCCGCTTTTGGCATCGACCGCGGCAAACCCGCCGCCGGTCTCGCCATAGAACACCAGGCCGCCGGCGGTGCTCAAGACACCGGAATAATTTGCCTCCTGCGGTCCCTCCTGCGGAATCTCCCACACCGTCTTTCCGGTCTGGATGTCCAGCGCCCGGAGATATTTCAGGCCCGGATCATTGGGATCGCGCACGCCTTCATAGCCCTGGCTCTCCTTGGAAGTCTGCCGGTAGATGCTGCAGTCTTCCACCGCCATCACATAGAACAGCTTTGTATCGGGACTGAAGGAGGTCGCGTACCAGTTCGTGGCGCCCCGCACCGACGGGCATCCCTTGACGCCGGCTGGCGTTACATCGTTGCCGGGCAGCAAACGCGGCTTGCCGTCGGCGCCATAGCCGCTGGACCAGTTCATTTTCCGGACAAAGGGTTTGGCCATCAGAAATTCGCCCGTGATCCGGTCGAGCACGAACATGAAGCCGTTGCGGTTGGCCTGCAGCAGCAGCTTGCGCGGACGGCCGCCATAATCGGCATCGACCAGCAGCACCGGCTCGGTCGCGTCCCAGTCGTGCAGATCGTGAGGCGTGAACTGGTAATACCATTTCAGCTTGCCGGTCTTCACATCCAGCGCGATCACGCAATTGGTGTAGAGGTTCTCGCCGCCACGCTCGGCCGCATCTGTGGCGGGAAACGGATTGCCGACCGTCCAATAAAGCGTGCCGGTTTGGGCATCATACGATCCGGTCAGCCAGGTGGCGCCGCCGCCGATTCCGATGGCGGTACCTTTCCAGGTTTCGGAGCCGGGTTCGCCGGGCCGCGGCACGGTGTGGAAGCGCCACGCCTCTTGGCCCGTGGTGGCTTTGTAAGCCACCAGGAAGCCGAGCAAGGGGCTGTCGCCGCCACTGACGCCGGCAATGACCAGATCGCCCACCACCATGGGAGCCGAGCTGGAACCAAAGGCCCCCTTCGTCTGGGGCATGTTGACGTCCCACATCAGGCCGCCGGTCAACCGGTTCAGGCAGATGAGATGCGCATCGGTAGTGGCAAAGAATACCCGGTCACCCAGGATCGCCACGCCGCGATTCATCGCCCCCGGATTGCGGCGGCGGCCATCGGCGGTGGGCTGGGTATAGGCGAAGCACCAAAGTTGACGGCCGGTGCCGGCGCCAAGAGCGCAGACCTTGTCCGCCGATGTGACGTACATGACGCCATCCACGACAATGGGCGTGGTCTCCAGATTGGGCGCTTCCAGGGAATAGACCCATTCCATCTGCAGCCTGTCGACATTGCCGGTGTTGATCTGGCCCAGCGGACTGTGACGATTGCCGCCAAGGACACCGTTATAGGTCAGCCACTCGCCCGGCATTGGCTTGAGGATCGCGTCCATGGCTTCAGCGGGGACCTTCTCTTCCATCCCGCCCTTCGGCGCGGACTTTGTGCCCCCGCCCAGGCTGGCGAGATAGGCAATCAGGTCGCGGCGCTCCTGCACACTGCCTTTGAAGGGCGGCATAATGGAATTCTTCTCCGGTACGATCTGCGCATATTGTTTGTCGGTCAGGAAAAGCAGGTGTCCGTCCAGGGTCTGCAGCTCCAGGTCATGTTCAGCCCGGCCGCGCGCAAACCCACGCACGGTGCTGCCGTCGCGCATCGTCACATTGACGACGCGCCAGCCGTCATCGGGGCAAAAGGCCCAGCGCGGGCAGCTTGCCGTGGTGTGAATGCCCATCTGGGATGTGGGATTTTCCAGCACCAACTCCAGCTCGCGCACGGTGGCGCGGCGGCCGATGGCGGACAGGTCAGGCCCGCCCGCCTTGCCGTGCCCCTGAACCATGTGACAGCCGGCGCATTGGCCGTTGCTGAAGAAGAACGCCTCGCCCGCCGCCACATTGCCGGCAGGTTTGGTGTCGAAGGCGGACTGATTGAGAGAGCGCAGCCACGCCGCCAGTTCTCGGAGATCGCTGTCCGGCAGGTTGTTGAAGGCCGGCATGCCGCCAGGGGTGCCACTTTTGATCAGATCGCGAATCTGCGCCTCGGTCATGGGGCGCAGCGTGATATTATTCATCAGCGCGGGCGCCCGGTCACCGCCGGCCCCGCCCTCGCCATGACAGCCCTCGCACATGCTGTCGAACTGCTTGGGAGGGGCGGAAAACTGCGCCATGGCGGGCGAAGCCCATAGGGCTGCGACAATCACGGCGCCGGCGATGTGCTTCATCATGGGCGGTGGCACCTTCTTCTTATTTTGGCCGATCAGGCGAGGCTGGGCTGGTTGGCGCGACGCTTTTTCCAGCGATAGGCCGCCAGC
>CANCMM010000154.1:0-5420 GCA_947379335.1 Alphaproteobacteria bacterium
AGTCTGCGGCAATCTCGATACCCAAAGTCCTTGCGCCATCTGCAGCGATCCGCGCCGCGATTCTCATCTGCTCTGCGTGGTGGAAGATGTTGCCGACCTGTGGGCGCTGGAACGCGCCGGCGTGTTCCGCGGCCGCTATCATGTGCTGGGCGGGGCGCTGAGTGCGCTGGACGGCATTACGCCGGAACGCCTCAATGTCAGCGGGCTGCTGGAACGCGTGAAGCACAATGTCGACGAAGTGATCCTGGCCATGAACGCCACCGTCGAAGGCCAGACCACGGCGCATTACCTGATGGATCTGCTGGGCGACCGCAAAGTGACGCGCCTGGCGCATGGCGTGCCGGTGGGCGGCGAGCTCGACTATCTGGACGAAGGCACGCTGTCGGCGGCCTTCAAGGCGCGCCGGGCACTCTAAGTCAGGCTTTTTGTGCCTTCGGGCGGGGCCAGTTCGACCTTATCGATCCGTTCGGCTCGGCCGATAATTCGTCCCATCGGCTTTTCAATCTCACCGATATCCTTTGAGGTGCGCTCGAAGTGGATACGCAGTTCATTGACGCGCTCGGCCAACAGGCGCACGTCCTTAAGTAACAATCCCACCTCGCGTTGAATTTCTTGCGCCTGCTCCCGCATTTTTGCGTCTCTCATAAGGCTCAGAAGCGTTGTGACAACCAGCATGAAGATGTGCGGACTGGCCACAACTACCTGTTCTTGGCGCGCCCTTTTTAAGGTCTCAGGAAAGTTGGCATGCAATTCCGCATACATTGCGTCTGAGGGTACGAACATAATGGCGGGGCTCTGAGTTTCGCCATGAATGAGGTATTTTTCCGAAATATCCCTTACATGCTTTTGTATGTCAGTCCGGATTTGCACCTTGGCCATCTTTCGCAAATCGTCGCTTTCTGCAACGCGCAACGCTTCGAATCCTTCATGGGGAAACTTGGAATCCACCACGATGCGCGCTTCGACGTTGGGAATGCGGATGGCGCAATCCACAATCTTACTATTGGATAATTTGACTTGGAAATCATACTGATCCGGTGCCATGTGATCGGAGACAATGCTTTCCATAATGTCTTGCGCAAATGCGCCGCGCTGCTGCTTGTCGGAAAATATTTGCTGTAGGCTTATGACGTGGCCCGACAATGCGTTGATGTTGGCCTGTGCCTGATCGATCACGGTGAGCCGTTCCGCAATGCCACCCAGCGTCTGCCCGGTCTTTTCCGCACTGTCCTTTAGGCTATCGCCCATTCGCTTTTCCAAAGCTTCCAGCCGCTCCCCCAACAGGCGCGTCAGCGCTTCCTGAGCCGCTACCGTCTGGGTGAACTGGCCACCGATCTCGCCCTGCTTGGCCAAGAGCGTATCCAGCCGCGGATCGGCCAAGGCCGTTTCCGCCCGGCGGGGCCGGGCAAAGGCCAGGATCGCGGCGCCCGCCACCACGGCAACCGCCAGTATAATCAACGCTAATTCCATGAATCCTTGACCCAAAAGCCCCATTTTGCTTCTTGACCGCCTTCGGCGGTGCGCCTATTTCCAGCCCATGACCGTGCGATCCATCTTAACCGCCCCTGATCCGCGTCTCCAAGCGGTGTCCACCGATGTGGATGCCGTGACCGACGAGATTCGCACCCTGGTCGACGACATGGCCGAGAGCATGTACGCCGCCGACGGAATCGGCCTGGCCGCCATCCAGATCGGGATTGCCAAGCGCGTGCTGGTGATCGATTTGGACCAGAAGGACGGCAAGAAGAATCCGGTCGCCTATATCAACCCCAAGATCACCTGGGCGTCGGACGAGACGGCGGTGTTCGAGGAAGGCTGTCTGTCGGTGCCGGAGATCTGGGACGATGTCGAACGCCCCGCCCGCATCAAGGCGGAGTATCTGGACCGCGACGGCAAGAAGCAGACCCTGGAAGCCGATGGGATGCTTGCCATCTGCCTGCAGCATGAGATGGATCACCTGAACGGCGTGCTGTTCATCGATCACCTGTCGCGCCTGAAGAAGAGCATGGCGGTCCGCAAGCTCACCAAGGCCAAGAAGCTGAAAGAAACGGCGTGACCCTGCGCCTGGCATTCATGGGCACGCCGGATTTCGCGGTGCCCACGCTTGCCGAACTGATCGCCCAGGGCCATGACATCGCCTGCGTCTACTCCCAGCCGCCCCGTCCCAAGGGCCGCGGCATGGCGCTGGAGCCGGGACCGGTTCACAAATTTGCCGAATCCGCCAAGCTGCCGGTGCGCACGCCGTTATCGTTGAAGGATGCCGAGGAACAGGCGGCTTTTGCCGCACTGAATATCGACGCCGCCATTGTCGTGGCCTATGGGCTGCTGCTGCCCAAGGCGATTCTGGATGCGCCCAAGCTGGGCTGTTTCAATTTGCATGGCTCGCTACTGCCGCGCTGGCGCGGCGCCGCCCCCATCCAGCGTTCGGTGATGGCGGGCGACGCCGAAACCGGTGTCATGGTGATGCAGATGGAAGAGGGGCTGGATACCGGCCCGGTGCTGATGGCCGAACGTACGCCCATCGGGCGCAAGACCAGCGGCGAGCTGACCAGCGAACTGTCGCGTCTGGGCGCGGATTTAATGGTGCGGGCGCTGGGTGCGCTGGAGCGCGGCGCTGTGATACCGCAGCCGCAAGCGGAAGGCGGCGTGACCTATGCCAGGAAAATCTTGAAAGAAGAAGCGCGCATCGACTGGACCAGAAGCGCGCATGAGGTGGATTGCCATGTCCTCGGCCTGTCGCCGTTTCCCGGCGCCTGGACAGACGTGAATGGCGAACGCCTGAAGGTGCTTTACGCCGAACCCGCCACCGGCAATGGCCGTCCCGGCATTACCCTGGATGACGCACTGACCGTGGCATGCGGCGATGGCGCGGTACGTTTGCGCAAAGTGCAGCGCGCCGGCGGCAAGGCGATGGATGCCGATGCTCTGCTCAAAGGCTTTGCCGTGCCGCGCGGCACGCAGCTGACCTGATGCCGCGCTATCGGCTCACCATCGAATATGACGGCGGGCCCTTTGTCGGCTGGCAGCGCCAGGCCGAAGGCGCCTCGGTGCAAGGCGCGCTGGAAGACGCCGTCGAGAAACTGTCCGCTGAACGCGTGACGGTAACCGGCGCCGGCCGCACCGATGCCGGGGTGCATGCTCTGGGGCAGGTGGCGCATTTCGATCTGGAAAAGAGTTTCGAGGCCGGCAAGGTGCGCGATGCGCTGAATTATTATCTGCGGCCCGCGCCAATCGTCGTGCTGGATGCGCAAGCCGTCGACAGTGAATTTCACGCCCGCTTCTCCGCCACATCGCGGCATTACCTGTTCCGCATCTTGAACCGCCGCAGTCCGCCGGCGCTGGAAGAGGGGCGGGTATGGCATGTCTCGCACCGGCTGGATTCTCATGCCATGCAGGCGGCGGCACAATATCTTGTCGGGCAGCATGACTTCACCACCTTCCGCGCTGCCGAATGCCAGGCGCAGTCGCCGGTCAAGACGTTGGATCGCCTGGACGTCAGCCACCGCGCGGATGAAATCCATATCGAAGCCTCGGCACGGTCCTTCCTGCATCACCAGATCCGCTCCTTCGCCGGTTCCCTGAAACTGGTGGGCGAGGGCAAGTGGCAGCCCAAAGACCTGAAAGCCGCGCTGGAGGCGTGCGACCGCAGCGCCTGTGGACCTGTTTCGCCGCCGGACGGGCTATATCTTGTGCGGGTGGATTATCCGGGCAATTGACTGGCTGTCAGCCGGCATGGCGGAACCGCAAAAAAGATTATGTCCGTGTCGGATCGGCAGGTCGTCGGCCGTCTTTTAGACGGATTTGGCACTGAGCATGAGCCGCTAAGTCCCGAATGTAGCGAAAGGACACCCCATGGCGATTGCCAAGAACACAATCTGCATCTGGTACGACAAGGACGCCGAGGCGGCGGCCAACTTTTATGCCAAGACATTTCCGGGCAGCAGCGTAGGTACCGTTCACCGCGCGCCCAGCGACTTCCCCTCGGGCAAGGCGGGCGATGCGCTGGTGGTCGACTTCACCGTCGCCGGCATTCCCTGCATCGGTCTGAATGGCGGGCCCATGTTCAAGCACAGCGAGGCTTTCTCCTTCCAGATCGCCACGGACAATCAGGAAGAAACCGACCGCTACTGGAATGCCATTGTCGGCAATGGCGGCAAGGAAAGCGATTGCGGCTGGTGCAAGGACAAGTGGGGCATCTCCTGGCAGATCACGCCGCGGACCTTGACCGAGGCGATGGCGGCCGGTGGCGATGAAGCCAAGCGCGCCTTCGAAGCCATGATGACCATGCAGAAGATCGACGTGGCGGCCATCGACAAAGCGAGGCGCGGTTAAAGCGGCGGCTTGGCGAAATAGGCCTTGAGCAGCGCTTCGTAGATATTGGTCAGTGCGGCGATCTCGGCCACCGGCACGCATTCATCGGCCTTGTGCATGGTGCCGCCCGCCAGGCCCAGTTCCACCACCGGGCAGATATCCTTGATGAAGCGCGCGTCCGACGTGCCGCCGCTGGTGGAGAAAAACGGCGACTGGCCGGTGACCGACGACACCGTGTCGCTGACCAGCTGGGTGAACTTGCCCGGCGTGGTCAGGAACGACACGCCGCTGGTTTGCGACGTCACCGTGATGGCGCAGCCCGATTCCTGGGCGATGCGTTGGCTGCGGTCCTGCACCCAGTTGATCAGGCTGTCGGGCGTATGCTTGTCGTTGAAGCGGATGTTGAAGGCCGCCCGCGCTTCGCCCGGGATCACATTGGTGGTGTCGTTGCCGACGTCCATGGACGTGAAGGCCAGGGTCGAAGGATCGAAATGCTCGTTGCCCTTGTCCAGCTTGTGGCCGGCAAGCTGTGTCACCAGCTCCGCCAGCACCGGAATGGGGTTCTTGGCCTTTTGCGGATAGCCGACATGGCCCTGCACACCGGTGACAGTGACCTTGAAATTGATCGAGCCGCGGCGGCCGATCTTTAATGTATCGCCGGCCTGGCCCACCGATGTCGGTTCGCCCACCACGCAATGATCGATCTTCTCGTCGCGCGCCTTCAACCATTCCAGCAGTTTGACGGTGCCGTTGACCGCCACGCCTTCTTCGTCGCCGGTGATGAGCAGGCTGATCGAGCCTTTTGGCGTACCGACGCGCGCAGCCGCAGCGACAAAAGCGGCGATGGCCGACTTCATGTCGGCGGCGCCCCGGCCATAGAGCAGGCCGTCCTTCACCTCGGCGGCGAAGGGATCGGCGTTCCACCCCTCACCCACCGGCACCACATCGGTATGGCCGGCGAAACAGAAATGGGGGCTCTCATCGCCCAGCCGGGCATAGAGATTGTCGATATCGCCGAACGGCAGGCGGTGGGTGGTGAAGCCGATATCCTTCAGCACCGCTTCCAGAACGTCGAGCGCGCCCGCATCCCTGGGCGTCACCGAAGGGCG
>CANCMM010000155.1:0-5419 GCA_947379335.1 Alphaproteobacteria bacterium
TGTTCTTCGCCGCCTTTTTCGATGCGCAGCATCTCCTGCACCTGCAGCCACATGGTGGCGTAGTTCTCGAAATAGAAGGTCGCGAAGGGCCCCACTTCGATGCGGCGCAGCTTCTTCATGGGGATCAGGTTGGCCTTCAGCGACTTGCGTTGCTGGTCATATTCGGCCGGCGACAGGATGTCGGCGGCTGTGATCCTGCGTTCTGTCTCAGACATCTTTTTTCAACCCGAATGCGCGCGCCATGATCTGGATGGGATGCTCGGGCGTTTTCGCCGGCGTATCGGTATGGGCGGCGATATGCATCGCGGCCAGCGGGCAGTCCGATACAATATGCCCGCGCGCCTTGGCATTCACCGCCTTGAACACCGGCTTGCCCACTTTAACGCCTACGTCATGGGTCGGTTTCACCACCCCGAAAGTGCCGCCATGGCCGGAGCAGCGCTCCACCACATCCACCGGCGTATCCGGAATCATCTTCAACATCTCGGCCGCCTTGGGACCCATATTCTGGGCACGGGCGTGGCAGGCCAAATGCACCGTAACGCCTTCGGGCAGGGCGGTGAGGCCGGTGGGCAGCCCCTCCTTTTTGGCGACATCCACGACATATTCGTCAATGTCGAAAGTGTTTTCCTGCACCCGCTTCACGTCCGGATTGTCGGGACAGATCAGCGCCCATTCGAATTTCAGCATCAGCCCGCAAGAGGCGGTGAGCGCCACGATGTCATAGCCGTCATCGATCAGCTTGCAGAGTTCCCTGGACACTTTGGTGGCGCTGTCGGCGACGCGCGCCAATTCGGCCTGTTCCAGGAACGGCATGCCGCAGCAGCCGGGATAGGCGACTTTGGTCTCGACGCCGATATGATTCAGCACGGCGCGGGCATCCATGCCGGTGTCCGGCTTGTTGTAGTTGACGAAGCAGGTGGCATAGAGCGCCGCCTTGCGCTTGCCGAAGGCGGGCGCGGCGCTGTTGACCGCACCGGCTTCGCGGCCGGCCTGGCTGACGAACGTGCGGCTGTGGAATTTCGGCAGGCTCGCCTTGGCATCGATGCCGGCCACCGCTTCCATCACCGGTCGCGTCAGCTTGTTGTCCTTGTCGCTGGCCCAGTTGACCAGCGGCGCGATGGGCCCTGCGAGTGCGCCGTTGCGGTCCATCTCGGCAAGCTGGTGCTGCACGAATTCTTTGTTGCCCTTTTTGGCTTCTGCAAAGCGGTGGCGCAGCATCAGGTGCGGAAAATCCAGCATGAAAGGATGCGGCGGCACGTAAGGGCATTTGGTCATGAAACACATGTCGCAAAGCGTGCAGGCTTCCACCACCGGCTTGAAGTCTTCGGATTTCAGATGCTCGACGTCTTCCTGCGGGTTGTTGTCGATCAGGTCGAACAGGCGCGGAAAGGAATCGCAAAGATTGAAGCAGCGGCGGCAGCCATGGCAGATGTCGAAGACGCGGCGCATCTCCGCATCCAGCTTGGCCTCATCGGCAAAGTCCGGATCCTGCCATTTGATGATCTCGCGGGTGGGTGCACCCAGGCTGCCTTCGCCGGTCATCTGCATCCGTTCAGAAAAGAATGGCCGCGCAAATTGCTTCGCGCGGCCATTTTCATTTGCAAAAAGATTTACTTGCCCAAGGTGTCCAGCGCCTTCTGGAAGCGGCCGGCATGGGACTTCTCGGCCTTGGCCAGGGTCTCGAACCAGTCGGCGATTTCGTCAAAGCCTTCGGTGCGCGCGGTCTTGGCCATGCCCGGATACATGTCCGTGTATTCGTGGGTCTCGCCCGCGATGGAGGCCTTCAGGTTGGCGTCGGTGGCGCCGATCGGCTCGCCGGTCGCCGGATCGCCCACTTCTTCCAGATATTCCAGGTGACCATGGGCATGGCCGGTCTCGCCTTCCGCGGTGGAGCGGAACACGGCGGCGACATCGTTATGACCTTCCACGTCGGCTTTCTGCGCGAAGTAGAGATAGCGGCGGTTGGCCTGGCTTTCGCCGGCAAAAGCCTCTTTCAGGTTTTCCCAGGTCTTGGTGTTCTTGAGTGCGGGCATATGCGCCTCCTGATGGTGAAAAATTCGGCGCGAGATTGGGCCCGCGGACAGGGCCTGTCAACGAATTAGAATGATTCTAAACTGTGAGAATGACTCGCAGAAATGCGCTTTAGTTTCGACGTACGCGCACCACGACATCGACCCGGTCAACGCTCAGACCGGCCGGCGGAGTGGGAACGCCCGCCACCGCAATACTTTCCCCCGGAATGTCGATCAGCAGGCCTTCTTTTTCGACAAAGAAGTGCTGGTGGTCGCCGGTGTTGGTGTCGAAATAGCTGCGCGCCGCATCCACGATCACCTGGCGGAGCAGCCCGGCCTCGGTGAACTGGTGCAGGGTGTTGTAGACGGTGGCCAATGAAACCTTCACGCCGGTATTGGCGACTTCGTCATGCAGGCTTTCGGCCGTCACATGCCGGTCGCCGTTTTGGAACAGCACGCCCGCCAGTTCCACCCGCTGGCGGGTGGGGCGCAAGCCGGCCTCGCGCAGACGCGCGGTGGTCTGGGCGCTGGTGTTCCTGGGTTCGCGCAATGCTTTGGCCATGGGCCATTTTCCTCGTGCCGCGCTGCCGGCCCAATGCTGTAAGGGGCGCGGCAACCTGCTAGACTGTGAAGGTTATATGTTAGAACCTTTCTAAGCAACAAGCTTGGCGTTTCAAAGGTAGCCCGCCCCCCTGTTTTCGGGTAGGGAACCCCCAAGGAAACGCCGTAGTTTCTAGAGTGTTTTCAAGGAAGACCCGCCCGTGGACCAGCCGTCGCGCCCATCCAGTTATGACCTTCAGGGCCTCCTGGCCTGTGCCCGTGGCGAGCTGTTCGGGCCGGGCAATCCCCAGCTTCCGCTGCCCCCCATGCTGATGTTCGATCGCATCACCTCCATCACCGCCGATGGCGGCGAGGACGGCAAAGGCCAGATGGTGGCCGAGTTCGACATCAATCCCGACCTCTGGTTCTTCAAGTGCCATTTCGAAGGCGATCCCGTGATGCCCGGCTGCCTGGGCCTGGATGCGCTGTGGCAGATGGTCGGCTTCTTCCTGGGCTGGATGGGCGGTCTGGGCCGTGGCCGCGCGCTGGGCGTGGACGAAGTGAAGTTCACCGGCATGGTGCTGCCCACCGCCAAGAAGATCACTTACATCGTCAACCTCAAGCGCGTGATCATGCGCAAGCTGGTGCTGGGCATCGCCGACGGCATCATGAAGGTGGACGGCAAAGTCATCTATGAAGCCAAGGGTCTGCGGGTCGGCCTGATCACCGACGCGGCTGCCGCGCTTGCCGCCCAGTCGGCGCCCGCCTCCGCCTAACCCTGTCGAGGATCGCATGAGAAGAGTGGTCGTTACCGGCCTCGGTATTGTTTCTTCCATCGGCAACAACGCCGAAGAAGTCACCGACAGCCTGCGCCATGCGCGCTCGGGCATCGTCGCGGCCGAAGATTACATCCGCCTGGGCTTCCGCTCCCAGGTGCATGGCTCGCTGAAGATCAACCTGGACGAAGTGGTGGACCGCCGCGCCCGCCGCTTCCAGGGTGATGGCGCCGGCTATTGCTGGGTGGCGATGAACCAGGCCATCGCCGATGCCGGCATGGAAGAAAAAGACATTTCCAATCCGCGCACCGGCTTGATCGTCGGCTCGGGCGGCCCCAGCACCAAGGCCATCGTGCAGGCCGCCGACATCACCCGCCAGAACAATTCGCCCAAGCGGGTGGGGCCTTTCGCGGTGCCCAAGGCGATGTCGTCCACTTGCAGCGCCAATCTTTCCACCTGGTTCAAAACCAAGGGCTATAACTATTCCATCTCCTCGGCCTGCTCGACCAGCGCCAACTGCATCGGCAACGCGTTTGAGCTGATCCAGTGGGGCAAGCAGGACATGATGTTCGCCGGCGGCGGCGAGGAGCTGGACTGGACCTTGAGCGAATTGTTCGACGCCATGGGCGCCATGTCGTCCAAGTATAATGCCTCGCCCGAAAGCGCCTCGCGCGCCTATGACATCGCCCGCGACGGCTTTGTGATCTCCGGCGGCGGCGGCATCCTGGTGCTGGAAGAGCTGGAGCATGCCAAGGCGCGCGGCGCCCGCATCCATGCCGAACTGGTGGGCTACGGCGCTACCGCCGACGGAGCCGACATGGTCGCGCCGTCCGGCGAGGGCGCGGTGCGCTGCATGCAGATGGCGTTGCAGAATATCAAGGCGCCGGTGGACTACATCAACCCGCACGCCACTTCGACGCCGGTGGGCGACATTCCCGAGATCAACGCCATCAAGACGGTGTTCGGCGCCAAGACGCCGCCGATCAGCGCCACCAAGTCGCTCACCGGCCACAGCCAGGGCGCGGCGGGCGCGCATGAAGCGATATACACTTTGCTGATGATGAAGAACAATTTCATCTGCGAAAGCGCCAATATCGTGGAACTGGATCCCGCCGTCGCAGGCGCCAACATCGTGCGCCAGCGCATCGACAACGCCACCATCAATACCGCTTTGTCGAACAGCTTCGGCTTTGGCGGTACCAACGCCAGCCTGGTGTTCCAGCGCTATGAGAAGTGATGTCCCGAAATGAAACATGACACTGTCGCGGACGTCAGCGGCAACCCCAAAACAGGAATCATGGCGGGCAAGCGCGGCCTGATCATGGGGGTCGCCAACGACCATTCCATCGCCTGGGGCATTGCCCGGATGCTGGCCTCACAGGGCGCCGAGATCGCCTTTACCTATCAGGGCGACGCCCAGAAGAAGCGTTTGGGGCCGCTGGCCGCCTCAATCGGATCGGCCATCGTGCTGCCGGCCGATGTCGAAAGCGACGAACAGCTCGATTCCGTCTTCGCCACCCTCCAGAAGGAATGGGGCGGCATCGACTTCCTGGTGCACAGCCTCGCCTTCTCCGACCGCGACGAACTCAAGGGGCGCTATGTCGATACCTCGCGCGCCAACTTCGCCAGAAGCCTCGATATTTCCTGCTATTCCTTCACCGCCGTGGCCCAGCGCGCAGCAAAGCTGATGCCCAAGGGCGGTGCGCTGGTGACGCTGACGTATCTGGGCGCCCAGCGGGTGATGCCCAACTATAACGTCATGGGAATTGCAAAGGCGGCGCTGGAAGCATCCGTGCGCTATCTCGCGGCCGACCTTGGCCGCGACAATATCCGGGTCAACGCCATCTCGGCCGGCCCGATGCGCACCCTGGCGGGTGCGGCGGTGGGCGATGCCCGCACCGTGTTCAAATGGAACAAGGCGCATGCCCCGCTCAAGCGCACCGTGGAACTTAACCATGTCGGCGGCGCGGCACTGTATTTGCTTAGTGACCTGGCAGGTGGTGTCACCGGCGAAATTCATTTCGTCGACTCCGGCTTCAACGTGATCGGCATGCCGCCGACCGCGGATCTGAACGGATGGACTCCGCC
>CANCMM010000156.1:0-5368 GCA_947379335.1 Alphaproteobacteria bacterium
GCTGCGCGCCAACTATATCCGCACCGCCCGGGCCAAGGGGCTGCCGGTTTCGCGCATCGTGCTGCGCCATGCGCTGCGCGCCGCGATGCTGCCGCTGGTGAGTTACCTGGGCCCCGCGCTGGCCGCCATCCTGACCGGCTCGCTGATCGTGGAGCAGATCTTCGGCCTGCCGGGCATCGGCCGTTACTTCATCCAGGGCGCGCTGAATCGCGACTATACCTTGGTGATGGGCGTGGTGATTTGTTACGCGGCGCTGGTAATCCTGCTCAAC
Organism: Alphaproteobacteria bacterium; assembly: GCA_947379335.1. Classification (GTDB taxonomy): domain Bacteria; phylum Pseudomonadota; class Alphaproteobacteria; order Micropepsales; family Micropepsaceae; genus Rhizomicrobium. The sequence continues at coordinate 272 of CANCMM010000156.1, forward strand.
CTGCTGGCTGACATCGTCTATGGGATTCTCGATCCCAAAGTGAGGCTGGGGTGATCGCGACGGGGCAAACCCTCAAATCCAGCGAAGAGGTCCAGGGCCGCAGTCTTTGGGTGGATGCGCGCCGGCGGCTTGTTCGCAATCGCGCCGCCATGGCGGGCATCATCATTCTGGCGTTGATTGCGGCTTTGGCGCTGCTGGCGCCGCTGCTCTCGCCTTACGCTTATAATGAAGTGAATTACGACATCATCGCCTGCGCGCCGAACTGGTGGCCGGTGGAAGCGGCCTGCCGCGCACCGGGCCACATCTTCGGCACGGATTCGGTGGGACGCGATTTGTTGGTGCGCGTGCTGTTCGGGGCGCGGGTGTCGCTGGCAGTGGGGTTGGTGGCGACCCTGGTGTCATTGCTGATCGGTGTACTCTATGGCGCAACCGCCGGCTATCTGGGCGGCCGCATCGATGCCTTGATGATGCGGCTGGTGGATATTCTGTATTCCCTGCCTTTCGTTTTCTTCGTCATCATCCTGATGGTGCTGTTCGACCGCAATTTCATCCTGCTGTTCGTCGCCATCGGGGCGGTGGAGTGGTTGACCATGGCGCGGATCGTGCGCGGCCAGACCCTGAGCATCAAGCAAAAGGAATTCATCGAGGCGGCGCGGGCCGGCGGTGTCGGCCCCTTCGCCATCATCACCCGTCACGTCATTCCCAATGTGGTGGGGCCGGTGATGGTCTATGTCACCCTGACCGTGTCCGGCGTAATCCTGACCGAGAGCTTCCTGTCCTTCCTGGGCCTCGGCATCCAGGAGCCGCTGACCAGTTGGGGCGTGCTGATCTCGGACGGCGCCGACCAGATGGAAACCGCGCCCTGGATGCTGCTGTTCCCGGCCCTGTTCATGGCGGTCACCCTGTTCTGCTTCAATTATGTCGGCGATGGCTTGCGCGACGCATTGGACCCCAAAGACCGATGAGCGCGCTTCTGGAAATCACCGGCCTGAATGTGCGCTTCGATCTTCCCGATGGCGAAGTCCATGCCGTCAAGGACGCCAATCTGGTCATCCATCCCGGCGAGTGCCTGGGCGTGGTGGGCGAAAGCGGCTCGGGCAAGAGCCAGCTCTTTCTCGCTGCCTTCGGGCTGCTGGCCGCCAATGGCCGGGCCAGCGGCAGCGCGAAGTATCGCGGCGAGGAAATTCTGGGCGCCTCGCAAAAGCATTTGAATGCCCTGCGCGGCAACAAGGTCACCATGATCTTCCAGGACCCGCTGACCTCGCTGACGCCGCACATGAAAGTGGGCGCCCAGATCACCGAGGCGCTGCGCCTGCACCACAACATGCCGCGCGAAGAAGCCGTGAAGCGTGCCCGCGAGATGCTGGACTATGTCCGCATCCCCGAAAGCGCGCGCCGGCTGGACCAGTATCCCCATGAACTGTCTGGCGGCATGCGCCAGCGGGTGATGATCGCCATGGCCACCATCACCGGCCCCGACCTGATCATCGCCGACGAGCCGACCACCGCCCTGGACGTGACGGTGCAGGCGCAGATTCTGGAAATCCTGCGCAACCTGAAAAGCGAAAAGCACACCGCCATCGCCATGGTCAGCCATGACATGGGCGTGATCGCCGGCATCGCCGACCGGGTGCAGGTGATGCGCCATGGCGAGATCGTGGAAAGCGGCAGCGCCGATGACATCTTCTATGCCCCTAAGCATGCCTATACGCGCATGCTGCTGAACGCGATCCCCAAGGCCGATGAAACGCCGGCGCCAGCCACTGAGATCGGCGCGCCGCTGCTGACGGTGGACGATCTCAAAGTCACTTTCCCCATCAAGAATGGATTGTTTGCCCCGGCACAGGCATTGCGCGCCGTGGACGGCATCAGCTTCACATTGCACCAGGGCGAGACTTTGGGCGTGGTGGGTGAAAGCGGCTGCGGCAAGTCCACCCTCGCCCGCGCCGTGCTTCAGCTTTTACCCAAGACGGGCGGGCGCGTCGTCTGGTTGGGCCGCGACCTGGACGCGCAAACCCAATCAGACATTCGCCGCTTGCGGGAGGATTTCCAGATCGTGTTCCAGGACCCGCTGGCCAGCCTGGACCCGCGCATGCCGATCGGCGTGTCCATCGCCGAGCCGCTCAAGGCACTGGAACCGCATCTGCCCCGCGACACCGTGCGCCAGCGCGTGCGCGCCATGATGAGCCGCGTCGGCCTGGAGCCCGGCTGGATCAACCGCTATCCCCATGAACTGTCCGGCGGCCAGAACCAGCGCGTGGGTCTTGCCCGCGCCATGATCGTGGGGCCCAGGATGCTGGTCTGCGACGAAGCCGTCAGCGCGCTGGACGTTTCCATCCAGGCGCAGATCGTGGCGCTGATCCGGGACCTGCAGGCGCAAACCGGCCTGGCCCTGCTCTTCATCAGCCACGACCTGTCGGTGGTGCGCCGCCTCTCGCACCGGGTGATGGTGCTGTATCTGGGCCGGGTGGTGGAACTTGCGCCCAGCGCGATGCTGTATGCAGATCCGCGCCATCCCTATACCCGCGCCCTGCTGTCGGCGGTGCCCACGCCCGATCCCCGCATTGAACGGGCCAAGACACGTATTTTGCTGACCGGCGACCTGCCCTCGCCCCTGGACCCGAAGGCCCAGCTGACCTTTTTGAAATCCCGGCTGGGCGAGCCCGGCTACCGGCCCAAACTGGAGCAGATCCTGCCCGGTCACTTCGTGGCCGAGCACGATTAAGGCTCACTGCCGGCGGCCAATTGTGTTATAAATCAGGCACTGCGCCGCTCTCAGAAGCGGCCTGCATCAGGCACGGAGACGCATAGCACAGCACAACATTCCAGGAGGTATCATGAGCAATATCGGGGAATTCCATCGTCATGCCGACGACGCGCCGGACAGAAAGTCCCGCACCATGGTGGCCGTGGTCATAGCCGTCGCGATCGCCGGCTTCGGGATATATGTCTATGAATCGGGGATGTGGAATCCGCAGCCGCACCAGGCGGTCGACGACAGCCAGCTTCCGCATTAGACGCAAGCCGCTCCTCTTGGGGCGGCTTTTTATCGAACGCGCGTCACCTTGTGGTGCAGGTTTTCGTCATTCACCACAAGATTGAAGCTGTGCATCGCGCCCTGGCTGACGGTGACCCGCATGCTGGCCGGGGCTTGCGTCCAGCGCACGGGATGCTTTGATGCATCATCGTCGGTCTGCTTCCAGACCTGGCCATCGGCCAGGGTGATCAGGAAGCCGTCGGCCTTCACGTCATAGGACGCCACCGGCTGGTTGTTGACCACGTCCGATCCGCCGAACACGTCGAACAGGCCGGAGGCCTTGGGCTTGGGCGGCGGGCCGGTGCGCACGGTGGCGCGTGTCACCGTGGAGGGCAGCATCGTGGGCCTGGGCTGTTCCTGCAGCAGTTTGAGCTGCCCCTGGGGTGCGGGCGACAGGCCCAGCCAGGCGCGCATCGGCTGGGCGGCGCCATAATAGCAATCCAGCCACTGGCGATCCTCGGTCAACTGGGCGCAACGGGTCACGTTGGAAACCACGTCCTCACGCGCATCGGCCAGCGCCAAGCCGGGAACCAAAGCCCCGCCCACGGCAAGTGCCGCAAAAATCACCTTACGCATCGCATTCCCCGCTGAAGTCATTGAATTATCTGCCGCAAACCCGGCAAATGTTTGTCTGGACACATGGTAGAAGGTCTTGATGGTACCCCGCAAGACATGGAGCCGGCGGCTTGCCCTGGCAGGCGGCGCGGCGGCGGCAACCGGCGTCACTTGGGCGCTGCGCCGGCCCAGCGGCAGTCACACCGCCCGGATACCCGATGCCGGGACATTACGGCGCGGTAACGGCGCCGAACCCGAGACGCTCGACAATGCCATGTCCACCGGGACGCAGGACGACAATATCATCGGCGACCTGATGATGGGCCTGATGACCGAGGACCCCGGCGGTCACCCGGTTCCCGGCATGGCCGTGCAATGGAGCACCGCGCCCGATGGCCTGACCTGGCGCTTCAAGCTGCGCGATGCGCAATGGTCGGACGGCGTAGCCCTGACCGCCGAAGACTTCGTCTTTTCATGGCGCAGGCTGGTCGATCCGGCGACCGGCGCGCCTTACGCCTATTACCTCTATGTGATCAAGAATGCCAAAGCGATCAACGCCGGCAAGATGAAGCCCGACAAGCTCGGCATCACCGCGCTGGGTCCGCACGAACTGGAAATCCGGCTGGAGCGGCCCGCCCCCTACCTGCTCCAGATGCTGATGCATGCCTGCACCCATCCCCTGCCGCGTCACGTGGTGATGGCCAAGGGCAGGAACTGGGCGCGGCCCGGCAACCATGTCGGCAACGGCGCTTTCCTGCTGAAGGAATGGATACCCAACGGCCATGTGATGGTGGAGAAGAACCCCCGTTTCTTCGACGCCGCCAATGTCGCGCTGGAGCGCATCTATTATTATCCGACCGACGATTACAGCGCCGCCCTGCAGCGCATGCGGGCGGGCGAACTGGATGAGCATGACCGCATTCCCGTCCAGCGCATCGACTGGATCACCGCGAACCTGCCGCAAATCCGGCACCCCGATCCGATCTTCAGCCTGGAATATATCGACATCAACCACCGCCGCCCGCCCTTCAACGATGTGCGCGTGCGTGAAGCGATGAACCTGTCGTTGAACCGGGAAGCCATTGCCCAGCGCATCCGCCGCGTGGGTGATACCCCCGCCTACAGCATTGTGCCGCCCACCATCGCCAATTTTCCCGGCGGCAACAGCTTTGCCTTCCGTGAGCTGGCGCCCAACGCGCGCATCGAAAGGGGCCGCGCCCTGATGCGCGCGGCAGGATTCAGCGAGACCAACCGCCTGACCACAACCTTTATGATCCGCAGCACCGCGCCCGGGCCTTACCGGTCGGTGGCCGCCGCCATCCAGCAGATGATGGCGCAGGTCTATATCAACATCAGCATCGTCCCCATGGATTTCGCGGTCTTCCTGGCCCAGGCGCACGCCCACCAGTTCGACCTGACCGAGCGCGCCTGGGCGGCCGATTTCGACGATGCGGCAACCTTCCTGGAATTGATGCAGACCGGCGGCGGCAACAACGACGGCCAGT
>CANCMM010000157.1:0-5360 GCA_947379335.1 Alphaproteobacteria bacterium
ACGTAAAATGTTACATGGCATTTCGGCCGGGAATGACTATGTACGCGCCATGAGAATGAGACTGATTGTTTGGGCGGGGCTCGCCGCGTTGGCGGCTACCGTTCCGGCGCGTGCCCAAAGCTTAGAGAAGGACGTGGAATCGGTCACCGTCACCGGCGATCCCGTGCATCTGTTGCAGGCCGGCGCCAGCACCGCCGCCTTCGGGCTGGACAAGCCGCTGATCGAAACCCCGCGTGCCGTCACCCTGGTCAGCGACACCACCGTGGCGCGCTATGGCATCACCGGCGTCAACGACCTGACCGCCATCACGCCATCGGCCTACACCGCCAGTTACTATGGCGTCGAAGGCGCGGTGTCGCTGCGCGGCACCCTGGCCGAGAATTATTTCCGCGGCTTCAAGCGGGCCGAGAACCGCGGCACTTATTCCACGCCGCTTAGCGATGCGGCCGGGATCGAGATCCTGCGCGGGCCGCCATCGCCCATCTATGGCGCGGGCAAAGTCGGCGGCCTGGTCAACTTCATCCCCAAATCCACCGCCGCCAGTGACGCGCTGGGCGGCGAGGCCACCGTGACCTATGGCAGCTATTCCAAGCGCAATGCCACGGCGCAACTCAGCGTGCCGGTGGCGCTGGGCACTGCGGGCGGCGGGGTGCATGTCTATGGCGAGCTGGACGACAGTTACAGCTTCTATCGCGGCATCCATCCCAGCCACCAGCTGGTGGAATTGTCCGGCAACCTGGCGGACGGCGATTGGTCCTTCGCCGCCGACTATATGTATTATCACTCCAATGGCGACGTGCAGACGCCGGGCTGGAACCGGCTGACCCAGGCGCTGATCGACAACGGCACCTACATCACCGGCCGCAATACCTCGCTGAAGGATGCTGACGGCAATGGCCGGCTGACCCTGAACGAGCTGGGCGGCAATCCCTATACCTTCGATCCCCGCTTCGCGGCGCTGGCCTGCGCGGGATGCAACGACGCCGCGCACAAGCTGGACGGCGGCGTGGGCACCACCACCCTGGATCCGCGCACCGCCTATATCGCCAGGGGCGTGGATTTCTCCAACACCGCCACGCATACCGCTGTCCTGGAAGCGGCCAAGGCCCTGGGTGAGGGCCAAAGCCTGCGCCTGCAGCTGTTTGGCGATACGCTGGAGAATGACCGCTTTGTCTCTTACGGCTTTCCCGGTTCCTACCGCACCCAGATCGGCGAGGCGCGACTGCGCTATGACATCAAGCGCGATTTCGGCCTGCTGAAAACCCAGACCGTGGCGGGCGGCTCCTACCGCACCGTTCACGCCATCGGCAAAGAGAGCTTCAACAGCGGCGTCATCGCCCTGGACCGGCGCGATATTTCCCAAGGCCCCGCCGCCAACGACATCATCGACTCGCCGTTCAACGTCGATCCGGCCGGTGCCGTGGGCCTGGGTTGGGAAAATGATGTGCGCACCAATACGTCGGATGCCGGTGTGTTCATCACCAGCGATCTTGTCTGGGACGACAGTCTCGACCTGACGGTGGGGGGCCGCTACGACGATTACACCGTGCGCTCGGTGGATGCCGGGGTGCTGGCCTATGAGCCGGGATCGGGGCGCGGCCATGATGGGCGTTTCACCTGGTCGGCCTCGCTATCTTACAAAACGCCGTGGGGGCTGGTGCCCTATGTCACCAGCGCCAAGTCGTCGGCGCTGGAGATCGGCCAGGCGTCACAGGTTTCCACCAGTCTGCTGGCAGGCAATGCCTGGCTGTCTAACAGTTTCCTCAACGAAGCCGGCGTGAAGTTCACCGCCCTGGACGATCATCTGCAAGGCAGCCTGGACTGGTATGTCCAGAACCGGACCCAGCTGGTGCAGGGCGGCGGCGTCACCAATGTGCGCGGTACCCGCGCCAAGGGCGCCGAGCTGGAATTGCGCTATGTCGCAACGCCCAACCTCAGCATGACCCTGGCGGGCTCGCTGCAGCACACCACCATCAAGGGCCCGGACCGCAGCTTCTCCTATGTGCCGGCGCGCACCTATGGCGTGACCCCGCAGAACGGATTTGGCGGCAGCTATGTCGTGTTCGACTTTTCGAGCCTGCCGGGGCGCGGCGGCGATTATGAAGACTCCCTGGTGCCCCATGCCGTGATCAGTCCCTATCTCACCTGGACCAGCGATCCGCAAAGCTGGGGGGTATGGGGCGCGACTTTCGGCGGCACCTATGTCGGCCACACCCAGCAGACCGTGCCGGCGCCCATCGTCTATCCGTCCTATGTCACCCTCAACGCCAGCGGCTTTGCCCAATGGGATGTGTGGGAAACCGATGTGAATGTGAACAATCTGGGCGACGAGCGTTATTTCACCCCCGGCGCCGACACCTACGCCAATCTCAGCGCCCTGCCGGGCATCGGACGTTTCTGGAAAGTCACATTCAAGCGGTTGTTCTAGCGTTGGGAGCCCGGCTAGGCTCCCCGCCATGAAAAGCGCCACGCTTGTTGTCTTGCTATCTTTCCTGCCCGTGGCGGCCCATGCCGCCGATAGCGCCTGGGTGCAGGCTACTGCCAACGGCTATCAAGCGCGGTTGGTGACCAGCGAAGCGACCTGTCCCATGTTGCACACGCCTAAGGGCGATGCGCCGATGACGGCGCGCGCATCCGCCAATACGAATTTTCCGCTCGTCTGTGCAGCCGCGGTTCCGGCGGGCACGACAAGCGCCACAGTGGCGGGCATCACCTTGCCGGTGCCGGTGGCCGATCCCCAGCGCATTTTGGTGCTGGGCGATACCGGCTGCCGCATCAAAGGCGCGGCGCTGCAGGCCTGCAACGATGCCGCCCAATGGCCTTTCCCGCAGCTGGCCGCGGCTGCTGCCGGACTGAAGCCCGACCTGATCATTCATGTCGGCGACTATCTCTATCGTGAAAGCGCCTGTCCGGCGGGCAATGCCGGCTGCGCCGGTTCGCCCTGGGGTGACAACTGGATCACCTGGCAGGCCGATTTCTATTCGCCCGCCGCGCCGTTGCTGGCGGCGGCGCCCATCGTTCTGGTGCGCGGCAACCACGAAGACTGCGCCCGCGCCGGTGGGGGATGGGAACGCCTGCAAGGCCCCGGCGTCGCCGAGCCCTGCACCGAGCATGATCCGCTCTATACCGTGGCGGCGGGCGGGCTGACCTTGGCGGTACTGGACGATGCCGTTTCGGGTGAAACCGACCTGGACCGCACCATGGCCCGCACCTATGCGGCCGAACTGGCGGGGCTGGCCAAGGCGAAGGCGCCGGTCTGGCTGATCCATCACCGGCCCACCTGGGCGGCGATCACCGGGCCACTGGGTATTCCCATCGGCGGCAATCTCACCTTGATGGAAGGCTCCAACCTCAATGCCATCAAGGGCGCCGCGCTGATCCCGCGCCCGGTCGAGTTGATGCTGTCGGGCCATATCCATACCTTCGAGAGCATCAACTACACCAAGGGCGTGCCGCCTCAGATCGTGGCTGGCAATGGCGGCGACAACCTGGACGTGACGCCCAAGAACCTGCGCGGCACCCAGTTCCTGGGCCATACCGGCGTCAAGGTTCTGGACGGCTTGTCGGTCGGCGGCTTCGGCTTCCTGCTGATGACCCGCGGCGGCGATGGCTGGACCATCGACCTGTATGATTCGGCAGGCAGCAAAATCCGCAGCTGCCGTTTCGCAGCCGGGCGTCTCGACTGTCCCGCATAATTATTTTCAGAAGCGTGATTCTACTCACCGCTTTGTCATGGTCTCGCCGCGATTCGCGCGCCTGCTTGCACTAGGCTTCTCGCGCTAGAATCCGGGGCGGACAATGACAAAGAACCAGCGGCTCTTGCTCATCATCGGGGGCGGTGTCGCCGCTGTCCTGGCGGTTCTTCTGGTCACCGCTTACCTGTTGGGCGGGCGCGGTGCCAAAGATGCCGGCGTACTGGCCCGGCTGCAGAATGGCTTCAGCGCCGTCATCGGCAGCGCCCCGTCCGAAGAAGCCAGGGATTTCGCCTTCCGCCGCCTGGATGTCGATGTTTCCAAGGCCCAGGCCGAAGCCTGCCTGGTCTTCACCCGCGCCCTGGATGCCAGCGGCCGCACCCATTACGAGGACTATATCTCCATCGACCCGGCGCTGAAGGTGGCGGTGCGGGTGGTGGACACGCGGCTGTGCCTGGCGGGCATGGCATTCGACAAGACCTACAACGTCACTTTGAAGACGGGCTTTCCCTCCGCCGGCGGCGACAAGCTGACCGAGGAAGAGACCGTGCCGGTCGAGCTGCGCGACAAGCCGGCGCTGGTGCGGTTCAACGGCGGCATCATCCTGCCGCGCGACAATGCGGCGGGGGTGCCGGTCACCACCGTGAATATCGACAAGCTGGCGTTGAAGGTGATCCGGGTGGGCGACCGGCTGCTTTCCCAGATCGAGACCGGCACGGTGGACAACACCACCCTGTACGGCTGGGACGCCAAGCAGCTGCAGGACAATCAGGGCAAGCTGATCTGGCAGGGCACGTTGTCGGTCAACAACGTCAAGAATGACAGCGTCGTCACGCTGATTCCCATCCACGACCTGATCAAGGGCCAGAAGCCCGGCGCCTATGTGATCGTGGCGCAGGATGCCGCCAAGAAGCCCGCCAATGACGAGGACAATTCGGGCCAGCTGGCCATGCAATGGGTGGTGGACAGCGACATGGCGCTGACCAGCTTCACCAGCGCCAATGCCGCCACCGGCTCGGGGTTGACAGTGTTCGCGCGCTCCTACAATCGCGCCACGCCCTTGCCCAGCGTCAAGCTGACCCTCATTGCGCATAACAACAACGAACTGGCGACCGTCACCACGGATGGCAGCGGCCGCGCCGATTTCGATGCCGGCCTGTTCAAAGCCGCTGGCGGCGATGAGCCGGTGATGGTGATGGCCTATGGCCCCGGCGGCGACTTCGCCTTTCTGGATCTGCGGCGCTCAGCCTTCGACCTGACCGACCGCGGCGTCGGCGGGCGGTCGTCACCCGGCCCGGTGGATGCCTGGCTGTACACCGAGCGCGGCATCTATCGCCCCGGCGAGACAGTGCAGGCGGTGGCCATGCTGCGCGACCGCATCGGCGCGGCGATTACGGCGCCGCTGACCCTGGTGGCGCAGCGCCCCGACGGCATCGAGGTGGGGCGCATCACCGTGGCGGGCGACAGACTGGCGGCAGGTAGCGCCGGCTGGACCATCCCGCTGTCCAAAAGCGCGCCGCACGGGCGCTGGCAGATTGCGGCCTATATCGATCCCAAGGCGCCGGCGGTGGGCCGGGTGCAGTTCGATGTCGCCGACTTCGTGCCACAACGCTTGAAGGTGAACCTCACGGCGCTGGAAAAGAGCATCAAGCCGGGCGGGGATTTCCA
>CANCMM010000158.1:0-5357 GCA_947379335.1 Alphaproteobacteria bacterium
GCGCGGGCGCTGCACGATTACGGCAAGCGCCGCCACGGCGCGTTCGTCGCCGTCAACATGGCCGCGATCCCCAAAGAATTGGTGGAAAGCGAACTGTTCGGCCATGAGCGCGGCGCCTTCACCGGCGCCACCAATCGCGGCGTCGGCCGGTTCGAACAGGCCGAAGGCGGCACTTTGTTCCTGGACGAAATCGGCGACATGCCGCTGGAAGCCCAGACCCGTTTGCTGCGCGTGTTGCAGCAGGGCGAATACACCACCGTGGGCGGCCGCACTCCGATCAAGACCGATGTGCGCATCATCGCCGCCACCAACCGCGATTTGCGCCAGCTGATCAGCCAGGGCCTGTTCCGCGAGGACTTGTACTATCGCCTCAATGTCGTGCCGTTGCGCCTGCCGCCGCTGCGCGAACGGGTGGAGGATATTCCCGATCTTGTCCGCCACTTCCTGCGCACGGCCGAGGACGAGGGCCTGCCGCACAAGACGCTCGACAACGAAGCGCTGGACCTGCTGCGGCGTCATCGCTGGCCGGGCAATGTGCGAGAACTGGAAAACCTGATCCGGCGCCTTGCGGTGCTGCAATCGGGCGATGCCATCTCGGCGGCCTCGGTCGAGCAGTATCTGACCCAATACTTCCTGGCCCAGGGCGACCGGCTGCCGCCGCCCGGCGTCTATGACCGCATCGTGCAGGAGGTGGAGCGGCCGTTGATCTCCATCTGCCTGGCCGCCACCCGCGGTAACCAGATCCGGGCGGCGCAGCTGCTGGGGCTGAACCGGAATACCTTGCGGAAGAAGATCAGGGACCTTGGGTTGGAAGTGATCAGAGGCCTGCGGACCGAATAGGGACGCAGGGCGGCGATCACTTCCAACGGCGCAGGGCCGCGCGCGACAGCGACTTGAGCGGCCTGAGCCCGGGACCTGCCCACCCCAAGCTCCGAACTATTTTTCCCGATTTCTGAACAATTCCGCGGATTTACTGGGTTTTGCCCGGTAACCCTGTAGCGAATTTGTGACGCTGCATTCTTGCAACAGTCCGTGCCTTGGCTACACTCCCGCCCATCGACCGGCTTCGGGGTGGGGACCGGTCGCGATGGAGCGTCAGCGGGAGCTGGAGCGACCATTCAAAATGGAAGACATGGTTAGCAAAACAACGTTCCCAGAGCGGCGCGCGTCCTTGCGCGCGGTATCCCGGCCTTCGCAGCTGGCCTTTGCGGTCGCATTGCTGGCCGTCGCGTCCGGCTGCCTCACCTATGCCCTGCTGACCGACCTTCTGCCGTATCACCCGGGCCGCGCCGGGCAGATCGCGCTGGTCCTGTTCAACCTGACCCTGGTGCTGACCCTGGCGGCGCTAATTGGCTGGCGCATCGCCCGGCTGGTGGCCACCCGCCGCTCGGGCCGTGCCGGCGCCAAGCTGCATGTCCGTCTGGTGACATGGTTCTCGGTCATTGCCGTGGTGCCGGTGATCCTGGTCGCCGTCTTCGCGGCCGTGACCCTGAATCTGGGCCTGGACCAGATGTTCTCCGGCCGGGTGAAGGAAGCCCTGGGCAGCGCCGTGAATGTGGCGCAGGTCTATGTGAAGGAACACGAAGCCAGCATCCTTGGGGACATCGCCTATATCTCCGATGCCATTCAGCGCGATCCGCAGCTGTTCGATGAAGAACATCACGTCCGCGCCGGCCTGCTGTTCGCCAAGCTGGGCACCATCACCCAGAACCGTGGCCTGCAGGCATCCTATATTCTGGACAGCAAGGGCAGCGTGCTGGGATCAACCAAGCAGAAGTCGCTGAAGGACCCGCCGATTCCGTCTGCCGCGGACTTCGCCCAGGCGCGCGAGGGCGTGGTGGTGGACACGCCGGAAAACGGCACCGTCACCGCGCTGGTACAGCTGCAGGCGCTGAACGACGCCTATCTGGAAACCGTGCGCGTGGTGGACCCAAAGGTGTTCGCCTATTACCTGCGGACCCGCGCCGCGGTGACCGAGTACAACCGGCTGAACGCTTCACGGCTGGAGACCCAGCTGCAGTTCGCCGCCCTCTACGCCATGGTGGCGCTGGTGGTGCTGCTGGCCGCGATCTGGTCGGGCATATTGGCGGCGAACCGGCTGGTGCTGCCGATCTCCCGCCTGATCGCCGCCGCCGAGCGTGTCTCCGAAGGCGATCTCACCGCCCAGGTGCGCATCGAGCGCGATGATGACGAGCTGGGCACCTTGGGCACCGCCTTCAACCGCATGACTCAGCAGCTTTCCGCCCAGCGCAGCGATCTGGTGGCCGCGGGCCGCCTCAACGAAATCCGCCGCCGCTTTACCGAGACCGTCCTGTCGGGTGTGAGCGCCGGCGTCATTGGCCTGGATGGGGAAGGGCGCATCACCATCATTAACCGCGCCGCCGCCCGGCTGATGGATGCCGCGCCCGAGGATATGGAGACCAACCATTACTCCGACGCGGTGGCCGAACTGGCGCCGCTGATCCTCAAAGCCATGTCGGAGCCGGCGGGCCGGGCCGGCGGCGAAGTCACCATCAAGCGGGCGGGCACCCCGCGCACCATCCGTGTCCAGGTGACGTCCGAACGCGGCAGCGCCGACGGCTTTGTCGTTACTTTCGACGACATTACCGATCTGGTAGGGGCGCAGCGCACCGCCGCCTGGGCCGATGTCGCGCGCCGCATCGCGCATGAGATCAAGAACCCGCTGACCCCGATCCAGCTTTCGGCCGAACGGCTGCAGCGCAAATATGCCAGCGAGATCGTGACCGATCCCGAAGTCTTCAAGCAATGCACTGACACTATCGTGCGCCAGGTGGGCGATATCGGCCGCATGGTGGACGAGTTCAGCTCCTTCGCGCGCATGCCCACGCCGGTGATGCGGCGCGAGAATGCCCAGGAACTGTTGCAGCAGGCTTTGTTCCTGCAGCGTGTCGCCAATCCCGCCATCACCTTCAGCACCGCCGCGCCCAAGGAGCCGGTGCATTTCGAAGGCGATGGGCGACTGATTTCCCAGGCGCTGACCAATGTGCTGAAGAATGCCGGCGAAGGCATCGCCGCGCGCATCGCCAAGGGCGATGACGAGCCGGGCAAGATCATCATCGCCCTGGAACCAAACGGTTCGAAATTCGCCTATCGCATCACCGACAACGGCATCGGCCTGCCGCCGGAGCACAAGCACCGGCTGACCGAACCCTATGTCACCACCCGCGCCAAGGGCACCGGGCTGGGTTTGGCGATCGTGCGCAAGATCATGGAAGACCATGGCGGGGACATCACCCTCGCCGACGTGGAAGGCGGGGAAGGCGCGGAGGTCACATTGACCTTCCCGTTCGCACAAAAGACTTTGAAAGGAACTGAAGATGAGCAAAAACGGATCGCTGATCGCGTCTGAGATCCTCATCGTGGATGATGAGGAAGACATCCGCGACCTGATCGCGGGCATCCTGCATGACGAGGGTTACACCACGCGTGTTGCGGGAGACTCCGACTCCGCTCTGAGCGCCATTCGCGCCCGCCGGCCCCAGCTTGTGGTGCTGGATATCTGGCTGCAGGGCTCCAAGCTGGACGGCATCGAGATCCTGGAAACCATCAAGCGCGAGCAGCCCGAGGTGCCGGTGGTGATGATTTCCGGCCATGGCACCATCGAGACCGCCGTCGCCTCGATCAAGAAGGGCGCCTATGATTTTGTCGAAAAGCCGTTCAAGGCCGACCGGCTGCTGCATGTGGTGGAACGCGCCCTGGAAGCGGCGCGCCTGAAGCGCGAAGTGCAGGAATTGAAATTGAAGGCGGGCGACGAGGGCGAGCTGGTGGGCAATTCCACCACCATAACCCAGCTGCGCGTGCTGATCGACAAGATCGCTCCCACCAACAGCCGCATCTTGATCGCCGGTCCCGCCGGATCGGGCAAGGAAGTGGCGGCGCGGCTGATCCATGCCCGCTCGCGCCGTTCCGGCAACGCATTTGTCGCCATCAACTGCGCCACCATGGAGCCGGACCGGCTGGAAGCCGAACTGTTCGGCGTCGAGAACAGTGACGGGCCGCGCAAGACCGGCCTGTTCGAACTGGCGCATAACGGCACCCTGTACCTGGACGAAGTGGCCGACATGCCGCTGGAAACCCAGGGCAAGATCCTGCGCGTGCTGATCGACCAGACGTTTACGCGCGTCGGCGGCCAGGCCCGCGTCCAGGTGGATGCACGCGTCATCTGCTCCACCACCCGCGACCTGCGCGCCGAGACCGAAGCCGGACGCTTCCGCGAAGACCTGTATCACCGCCTCAACGTGGTGCCGGTGCGCATCCCCTCGCTGGCGGAACGCCGCGACGACATCCCGGTGCTGGTCACCCATTTCATGAAGCGGCTGTCGGCCGCCGGCGGGCTGCCCATGCGCATCATCGGTGACGACGCCATGGCGGTGCTGCAAACCCATGGCTGGCCGGGCAATGTCCGCCAGTTGCGCAATATCGTGGAACGGCTGTTGATTCTGGCCAGCGACGACGTCACCGAGGCAGTGACCGCCGACCTGCTCCCCACCGATCTGGGCGCCGGCATGGGCGGCTCCAAGTCGGGCGATCTGGTGATCTCGCTGCCGCTGCGTGAGGCGCGCGAAATTTTCGAGCGCGATTACCTGATGGCCCAGATCAACCGCTTCGGCGGCAACATCTCCCGCACCGCGGCCTTCATCGGCATGGAGCGCTCGGCGCTGCATCGCAAGCTGAAGTCGCTGGGGGTTGGGTCGGCGCAGAGTTTTCCAAACTAACCCCCACTGTCATGGCCCGCCGGAGTGCGGGCCACCCAGGTGAGACGAGCCATATTTTGAACAATAGAACTGAGACCTCATTGGCGCGATCGTGCAGATGTCATCTGGGTGGCCCGCATTTGCGGGCCATGACACTGAGTTTTTCATGAAGAAATGGTCCGAAAGCCGCGCCCCGGCCGGGCGCGTGGCCTATGTCAATGGCCGCTACCTGCCGTTCGCGCGCGCAGGTGTGCATGTGGAAGACCGCGCGCTGCAATTGGGCGACGGCATCTATGAAGTTGCCGGGGTCAAGAACGGCGCGCCCACCGACGAAGACGGCCATCTGGACCGCATGGAGCGTTCATTGGGTGAGCTGGGCATGCCCATGCCGATGAGCCGCGCGGCGCTGAAGATCGTGATGCGCGAGATGATCGCCCGCAACCGCATCCCTGAAGGCTATCTCTACATCCAGACCACGCGCGGCGCGGTCAAGCGCGACCATGTCCCGCCGGTGGATGCGCCCCGTCCCACCTTGATCATGACTATGCGCGCCATCGACGCGGCGGGCCTGGCGCAGCGTCTGGAGCAGGGCATCGGCGTTTCCAGCCAGCCCGACATCCGCTGGGGGCGCTGCGATATCAA
>CANCMM010000159.1:0-5353 GCA_947379335.1 Alphaproteobacteria bacterium
CCGGCAACTGGCTGGGATCATCGAAGGTGGCGCGGTCTTCTATAGTTTCGTCGAACAGCACCAGATCGGCAACCATGCCCGGGGCGATGACCCCACGATCCTTGAGGCCAAAGCGCCGCGCGGCCACCGATGTCATGCGGCGCACCGCGTCGGGCAGCGAAAACCAGTGTTCGTCGCGCCGCAGCCGCCCGGCAACGCGCGGGAATGTGCCAAAAGCGCGGGGATGCGGCTTGGTTCCCGGGCGGGGCAATCCGTCGGAACCCACCATGTGGAGATCATGGGTACAGGCGGCCCGCAGGTCGTCCTTGTCGAGCTGGAACATCACGATGGTGGTCTGGCCCTCATCCTCCAGAATCATCCGCACCATGAAATCGAAGGGATCGGCGCCTTCCTGGTCTGCGGCTTTTTGCATGTCCAGGCCTTCGAACTTCTTCAAGGCTGGATTGGAGGTGCCCGAGATACGCACATTGCCCCAGCCGATCATCGCCACCTTGGAAATCCAGGGCGCGTTCGGGTCTTCGATGGAACGGCGCAATTCCGCCAGGCCTTCCTTGGTGCGCAAGGCCGCGATCAGCGCCTGGACGCCGCCGGCATGCATGGCGGGCGGCACCAGTTGCAGCATATAGCTGCTGCCCGCCAGGTAGGGATACATGTCGAAGCTGACGTCGACGCCGCGCGCATTGGCGGCTTCCAGCTGGGCGATGGCTTTGGGAATCTTGCCCCAGTTGGGCCGCCCCGCCGCCTGCAGATGGGAGAGCAGCCCTGGCGCCTTGGATGTTTCGAGCAGGCCCAGGAACTCGTCGATGGATTCGATCAGCTGGCCTTCATAGCTGCGCACATGCGCCGCCAGGATTTTGCCGCGCGCGCCCGTGGTCTTTGCCAGAGCCTGCAGTTCATCGGTGTCGGCATAGGCGCTGGGCGGATAGACCAGGCCCAGCGACAGGCCGAAGGCGCCGTCCGCCAGCTGCCGGTCCAGAAGCTGCTGCATCCGGGCGCGTTCGTCGGCGGTGGCCGGGCGGTCATCATAGCCCAGCACCGCCAGCCGCAGGGCGGCATGCCCCACCAGCGAGATGACGTTGAGGGAGATGCCCTTTGTGTGCATCGCATCGCGATAGGCCGCAAAGCTGTCGAACACTTCATTGGCGCCGATCTCGCCCAGCAGGGTGGAGAAATGCTGCCGCAGATTGTCCGCCGAGCCCGGCACGGTGGGATAGAGTGAGAAGCTGCAATTGCCCACCACCAGGCAGGTCACGCCCTGCATGATCTTCTCGATCCGCTCGGGCTCGCGCAGGCAGATCAGATCGTCGTGGCAATGAGCATCGATGAAGCCCGGCGCCAGATAACGCCCACCGGCGTCGATGACGGTTCCGGAAACGGGTAGTGAATCGCCAATAGCGGTGATGCGGCCATCCTGGACAGCGACATCGGCGGTGAAGGCGGGCGCGCCAGTGCCATCAACAATGCGCGCGTTACGGATCAGGAAGTCAGCCATGACACATCAAACCGTATCGGGATCTGGAATGGGCTCAATCCGGCCCAGCATGAAGCCATAGGCCAGGATGCCGACCAGAAGCACGATGCCCGCCACAAGAAAGGCGCCGGAAAAGGATTTGGTCCAGCCCACAATGAAGCCGGTGGTGATGGGCGCCACCACGCCCATCAGATTGTTCACGAAATTGGTGAAGCCGCCGACCGTGGCGGTGCCGCCGCGCGGGCTGATGAGGGAGACGACCGAAGACGCCACCGGCGCGGCCGCGGAAATGCCCGACAAGGCTATGGAAATCCACACCAGCGCCCAGAACGGGTCCGACGTCATGGAGATTCCGAACACCGCCAGCCCCGCGATCATGCCACCGATGATGAAGATCTTGCGCGCCTTGCTGTCGTCGACACCGCGAGCAATGAAAAAATCCACCACAAATCCGCCGATCAGCAGATCCGCCAGCGAGGCGCACATCCAGGGGATGATGGTGAAGGCGGCAGACTTCAGAATGGTCATGTGCAAGGTCTGCACCATGTAGCCGGGCAGCCAGGTCAGGAACAGATAGAAGGAATAGCCATAGGCCGAATAGCCGATGGTGTGCGCCCAGACTTTCCGGTTGCGCAGCACATAGCCCAGCATGTTGATCTGACCAATGCCGGACGGGCCTTCCTTCACCGCGCCGCCGGCCATGATGTAGGTATGCTCGGCGGTGCCCAGCTTTTTGTCCTGGCTGGGATCGCGGTACAGGATCCAATAGGCGAAGAAATAGGCGATGCTCATCATGGCGGTGATGCCGAAGCCCCAGCGCCAGCCGAAACGGACGACAAAGAAAGCCACCAGCGGCACACCGATGACATTGGCGAACTTGGCGGCGGAATCGAACACCGCCGTGGAACGGCTGCGCTCATGGCGGGGAAACCAGTAGCCGGTGGCCTTCTGGCAGCTGATCATGCCCGGCGCCTCGGCCACGCCCAGCAACATGCGGGCGACGAATATCCCCAGATAACCGGTGGACAGCGCTGTCAGGGTGGAGGCCAGGGTCCACAAAAGCGCGCCGATCCGGCCCACGCGCATCACACCGAAGCGGTCCAGCAGCATGCCGCTGGGCAGTTGCGCCAGGGAATAGGACCAGAAGAACGCACTGAGCAGCAGGCCGATCTGTCCGGCGGAAAGGTTGAGTTCTTTCTGCAGCTGGGGCGCGGCCACAGAAATACTGATCCGGTCCAGGTAATTGACCAGCACGCCGACCGCCAGGAGCACACCGATGCCCCAACGGCGATTGCCGATCCGCTCCAGAACCTCCGCCATCCCCTTGTCCACCCTTGTTGGACCGTTGAATGCGATCCGGCTGTTCGACGAACAAACCTAGCCGGGTTTTATCCGGGTGGGAAATAGGCCTATTGCGGCTCTTTGGGGACCAGGGTCATGGGGCCATTGCCGGCCTGGTGTTGCGGCTTGAGCCGGTCGATGCGCTTGCCGTGCTCATCCACCGGATTGCCCTCATTGTCCAAATCGCCGTTCGGATAATGCGGCCGGTCCAGCGTCTTGAGAAAGAAGTCGCGGCTGGGCAGTTCGACCAATTCCCGTTCTACGCGCGGTACCGCCGCTTCGGTGGTGCCGGGCGGCACCTCCTGCGGAATGCGGGTCTGCGCGCCCTTGATGGTGTTGGCCTTGATCTTCTCGAAGACGCCCCTGCGCCATTCCTCGGACGCATGCCTGGGAATATCCATCGGCTGCGCCGGATCCACCACATAGGCGGACGCCATCCGGAGGCGATAGGCGCTGGAGATGCCGCTATTGCGGCCCGTCACGGGATCGGGGATGCCGTCGGCATTGCGGCGCAGGGCGAAGTACAGCGCGACATGGTCTTCATGTTCGCGCACGCCCTGCTGGCCGCCGTCCTGGGCAAAGGTGTTCTCGGCATAAAGATCGCGCCAGTTGCGATAGCCACCCAGCAGGCCGGTGGCGCCGGCGCCGTCCGCGGCCATGGTGACGCGCAACCGTCCCTGGCGGAAATTGGTATCGCCCAGCTGATCATAGAACCAGGCGATGCGCGGGCTGTGCAGTTCTGCCACCTGCTCGCTCTCGACCGCGCCATTTTTTACCGTGGCCTTCATTCTTGTGTACTGGGCCGACTTCAGGATGCGATAGGAATAGTCGGTGGCGATGGCGCCGCGCGCATCCTTGACGATCTTGTCCGGTGAATAACCGATCTCCACCAATGCATCGCTGTCGTTACGCGGATCCTTATTGCCGGACACCCGGATCACCATGGTGTAGAGCCCGTCCTGCATCTTGTCGTTGGCGCGCATGTCCAAATTGGCATTGCCGTTGCCGCGCCAGGGCGCATCGCAGCCCCAGGCGCGGTAGAGGGCATTGTCGATGCCCTTCTCGCCATCGGGGCTGACGAAATCGGCGGCCTTGACTTTGCCATCCAGGTTGAAGCCATCGCCTATACGGCTGTTCACTTCCGGCTGGCCCGGATCATCCGCCGCCCAGGGATTCACATAGGTTTCAATGCCGCGCCGGTAGCCGCGATAGGCGATGGCTCTGTTCCACAAGCCGAAGCGGGTTGAGGTGGGCGAGCGGGTCTTCTCCACGCCGGGCGGCGCGGTGATCCAGTCGATCTCCTGCGCCGAGCGCCATCTCTGCAGCGAGATTGTCCGCCTGGTCTCGGCGGGATTGGCGAAATGCCTGCCGCTGCCATGCGGGCAGTCCACGCCCGGCTCGATCTCTCCGGCGCGGGCAAAATCGGCGCGCCCGCCATAGCGGAAGGCATATTCATACTGGCCGACCACAAAACCGCGCACCCAGGGCGCGGCCGATGCCGGCGAGGCGGCCGCAAGGCCAAGCACGGAGGCGCAGACCATCAGGTGCTTCTGCAGGACCATGTGCTCCCTCCCGGGACCGGCGATTGCCGCCGGCTGTTTTTGGACGCGGGCGCGCTGCGCCTCTCCCAATCTACCACCGCGCGGGGATTGCGGCGACGGGGACGGGCCGCTGTCCATCATTTTTGCGATATCTTTACGATGAGAAATCCCGGAAAAAGCCCGATTTTCCGGGCTTTTTGCGACGCCACAAACTAGGGGTTGGCGATTTTGACTTCGTCCCCATCTCGCAACGCGTCGGCGGGATTGTCGATGATGCGATCCTTGCGGGAAATGCCGCCGCCCACATCCACCGATGCGCCCATGTCGCGGGAGATGATCACCGTCTTGAGCTTGACGTGATTGGTGGCGTCCACCGTAGCAACCTGCATGCCTTCGTCGCGGAACATCAGAGCGGTGGCGGGAACGCGGATGCCGTTGGCCCCGGCCGGCAGCGGAAACGTTACTTCCGCATACGCGCCCGGCTGCAGGGCATTGTCGGTGTTATCCAGGCCGAACTGCACCAGCACGGTGCCGGTGGAACTGGCCACCGCACCGGCGTTGGCCACCAGCTTGGCGTGAAACACCCGGCCCGGATGCTGGGGCACCGAAAAGGTCACGCCCATGCCGGGGCGAATGTAGGAGGCATAATTCTGCGGCACCCGCACATAGATGCGCAGTTTGCTCTGGTCGGAGACGGTGAACAGCGGGGTCGAAGTGGACGTGCCCACCGTGACAAGAGCGCCGACATCCACGGCGCGGCTGGTGACGACGCCGTCAAACGGCGCCACCAACCTGCGGAAGTTCTCCTGGCTTGAGACGCTGTAGAGCCCGGCCCTGGCCGCAGCCACCGAAGCGTTCTTGGCGGCAAGGTCGGCGTCCTTTTCATCCTTGTCCTGGCGCGAGACAGCGCCTTGCGCAAACAGCGCGTCATAACGCCGGGCGGTGGCTTCCGAGAGTTTCTGGGCGGCTTGGGCGTTGACCAGATTGGCGCGGCCCTGCG
>CANCMM010000160.1:0-5353 GCA_947379335.1 Alphaproteobacteria bacterium
GGTGGTGGTTTCGGGATGAGTCAGCAGGCTCTTGGAGTCGCCCAGGTTGTTGGAGATGTCGATCAGGCCCAGCGCATTGGCCAGGCGGAAGGCCGCCGGCTTGCCGCCCGTCACTTCGAACGCCACCACGCCGCCGCCGCCATCCATCTGCGCCTTGGCCAGATTGTGCTGGGGATGATCGGGACGGAAGGGATAGAGAACCCGCGTCACTTTTTTGTTGCCGGCCAGGAAGTCGGCGACGCGCTGGGCATTTTCGCAATGCTGCTTCATGCGCAGGTCCAATGTCTCCAGGCTTTTCAGATGCAGCCAGGCATTGAAGGGGCTGATGGTGGGACCGGTGTTGCGCAGGAACTGTTGCAGGTTTTCTTCCAGGAAATCCTGTTGGCACAGGATCATCCCGCCCATGGCGCGGCCCTGGCCGTCGATGAACTTGGTGGAGGAATGCACCACGATATGGGCGCCGAACTCCATCGGCCGCTGCAGCGCGGGGCTGGCAAAGGCATTGTCCACGATCAGGCGGGCGCCGCCTGCTTGCGCGATCTTCGCCACGGCGGCGATATCCACGATCGCCAGGGTGGGATTGGAGGGCGTTTCCACGAACAGCAGCTTTGTCTCTGGCCGCATCGCCGCCGCCCAGGCGGACAGGTCGCTGCCTTCGACGAAAGTGGTGGTGATGCCAAAACGCGGCAGCACACTGTCCAT
The DNA here is from genome assembly GCA_947379335.1 of Alphaproteobacteria bacterium. GTDB lineage: Bacteria > Pseudomonadota > Alphaproteobacteria > Micropepsales > Micropepsaceae > Rhizomicrobium. The sequence continues at coordinate 703 of CANCMM010000160.1, forward strand.
CACATAGCGGCAGGAGCCGAACAGCGCGCTGGCGGACACGACATGATCGCCGGTCTTCAATCCGGCCAGGAACACGGCGGTGACGGCGGCCATGCCGGTGGCGGTGGCGCGCGCCGCGGGCGCGCCTTCCAGCTGCGCCATGCGCTCTTCGAACATGGCGATCGTGGGATTGGCTAGGCGGGTATACTGGAAGCCCGGGCTTTCGCCCTTGAAGCGGGCTTCGGCTTCTTCCGCCGCGTCATAGGCATAGCCGGCGGTGAAAATCAGCGGTTCGCAAGTTTCCTGAAAAGGGGTGCGCACCTGGCCGCCGCGCACCGCCTGGGTGCGCCTGCGCCATTTTCCGGGTTTTTTGTTCGTCGCCATAAGCTCTTGTCCCTGCAGGCGTGTTTTGTCGCGCGGTTGCCCCACAGGGGTCAAGAACATAAGCTTTATGCAGGATTCGCAGGGGTCCGCCGGGCCCTCGAAAATGCAGGTATCTGCGAGATGAAACGCCTGTTTCTGCTGCGGCATGCCAAGGCCCAGCCGCAGGACGGGGCGATCGAGGACTTCGATCGTCCCCTGATGCTGGTGGGCATGCAGGACGCCGGCGCCATGGCGCGCTATCTGCGCAAGAGCGATTACAAGACCGACCTGATCCTGTGCTCGTCATCGGTGCGCACCACCCAGACCGCCGAGCTGGTGCTGCAGCAGCTGGAAAGCGAAATCGAGTATCGCGAAAATCTCTATCTGGCCGACGCCGCCAGGATCGTGGCGGCGGTGCGCGGCGCCCCCGTAGCGGTTTCGGCCCTGATGATCGTGGGCCACAATCCGGGACTGGAAGCCTGCGCCGGCCAGTTGGCGCGCGAGCCGGTGCGCCGCAAGGAACGGGCGCGGCATGAGGCGCTGGAAGAAAAGTTCCCCACCTGTGCCCTGGCGGTGCTGGATTTCGATGTCGGCCGCTGGCGTGACGTGGCGCAAGGCACGGGCAAGCTGGCGGAATTCGTGCGGCCCAAGGACCTTTAAGCGCGCCTTCGCGCGACGAATTGAATCAAATCCGCGATGCAGATCAACACATGGTTTGGCTTTTGCGCCCAGACTTGGCGCATGGATCAGGACGTTCATCTCGAAAAGGTCCTGCGGTGCCGCAAATGTTTTCGCACCGGCATGGCCACATGGGAAGCGACCCAGACAGGGATGCGGGCGTTGCTGGCGCTGTCGCCGGGCTTTCATCGCCGCGCGCGCCTGCCGCTGAACCTGCCGCCGGAAATTGTCTGTGATTGCGGCATGGCCCAGCCGGACCATGACTGATCAGGCCAGGTGCACTAGGACTGAATCGTCCGGGCCTGTTTTTTGGTCGCCAGCTTCTTCCAGCCGAAACCGATTTCCGGCGTCAGTTCGCCCATCAGCCTTGTGGTGCGGGTGGCGACGCGCACCCCGCCCATCGCCTCGTAGAAGAAGCAGGCATTGTTGCGCGAATGCGCCCAGATCAGGCAGGAGCGCAGCTTGCGCTCCTTGAAGGCATCGAACGCGCCGGCCAGCAGGGCGCGTCCCGTGCCGCGTTCAATAAATGAGGGATCGACATAAAGCGTATAGATTTCGCCTTCAAAGCCAACGCCGCCGTCGCGCGCCGCGCCCAGGCTGCACAGGCCAATCGGGCCGTAATGCGCATCTTCGGCCACCAGCACCGTACCGCCGCCCTTGATGGTGGCTTGCCAGCGCGCGGTATGGCTCTTGCGCGACATGGCGGCAAGCAGAGCGTGGGAAATCACGCCTGCGTAAGTGTCCTGCCAGGATTCGATGTAGATGCGCGCGAGGTCTGCGGCATCATCAGGCCGCGCAGTGCGAACACTCAGCGCGAGGTCGTTCATGACGATCAGCGTGAGGCAAGAAATACCGCGCTGCAAGAGTCATTTCGCCGCAATTTGAAAAATTTATGACTTGATGTTTCAACGAAGCAGCTGCGCGGCTTGCCGTGGAGACGCCTTTAAAAAGTCAGCCGAGCAATGGCTTGTCCTGTACGCGCATCAGGAATTTGGCGTTCTGTTCCCCGCCCTGTCCGTAATGCTTGGCGGTGCTCCAGTCGGCAATCTGCCCAAAATGGGCCGCAATATCGTCGGCACTGGCATCCCGGCCCAGGTTGATCCCGTCCGTTTCCATGATCTGGGCGGCGGCGAAGGCGCCGGCGGCGGCGGTGAGAATCATGCCGGTGGGAGCTTCTTCCGACGCCAGATAGACCACGGCGGGCGAAACAAATTCCGGTTTGAGCATTTCCAGCACCGCCGGCGGCATCAGCGCCTCGGTCATGCGGGTGGCGGCCACCGGGCAGACGGCATTGACCTTGATATTGTCCTTGGCGCCTTCCAGTTTCAGCGAATTCATGAAGCCCACCAGCGAAAGCTTGGCGGCCCCGTAATTGGTCTGGCCGAAATTGCCGTACAGGCCGGTGGAAGACGTGGTGACCACGATGCGGCCATAACCTTGCGTCTTCATGATCTCCCACACCGCCTTGCACGGCTTGACTGTGCCCAAGAGGTGGACATCCATCACGGCGGTGAAATCCTTCAACTCCATCTTGCCAAAGCTCTTGTCGCGCAGGATGCCGGCATTGGCGATCAGCACATCGATGCGGCCCCATTTGTCCATGGTCTGCTTGACCAAATGGGCCACGCCGGCATCGTCGCTGACCGAGGCGCCGTTGGCGATGGCTTCCCCGCCGGCAGCGATGATCTCGGCCACGACTTTTTCGGCCGCCGCGGAATTGCCGCCGCTGCCGTCCAGCGCACCGCCCAGATCGTTGATCACGACTTTCGCGCCCAGCTCGGCCAGCGCCAGGGCATGCGCCCGGCCCAATCCCCCGCCGGCGCCCGTGATGATGGCGACCTTGTCCTTGAAGGAAATGGCCATGGCATTACTCCCGCATTTCTTATGGAACGCTCAGGATGGCGTTGGGATGCTTTGCGGGTCAAGGCGGCGGCCGAACTGCTTGCGCAGCCGCGCCGCGACGGGCAGTTCGATGAATTCCGCCAGCAGGCCGCCCCACAAGACGCAGACGATGACCAGACCCAGGGGTTCCAGCCACCAGATCAGGCTGGAGAAGGGCATACCCAGCACGATGGCGCCCGGCGCCGGATAGACGCGCTGCTCCAGGAAGCGAATGCCCAGCAGCCAGACCGTCTGTCCCAGATAGATGGCATAGGACCATTCGCCCAGCATTTGCGGCAGGCGGGTCTGCAGCGCCCGCGCCAGCAACCCGCGGTCGAAGGCGAGCGCGAAGACCAGTGCCATCAGCGGCAAGACGGTGAAGATGTCCATGCGCGTGTGCGACCAGCCGGTATGCATCACGATATAGCCAAGCAAGGTCAGCAGAAGCAGTTGCAGGACCGAATGCCCCCATTCCGGCAGCCGGTCGCGCGGTTTCAGGCGGCGGAACAGCACCGCCATGCCCACCCCGATGGAAAAATCCGACACCCCTCGCAGCACGCCATTGTGGAAGGTGATGTCCAGGCCATGCTGGGATGTCAGCAGCAGCGCGATCAGCCCCGCCAGCCCGGCGCCGATCAGGGCAAAGCCGCGCCAGAGCTTTCCGTGCCCCAGCCAGAGCAGGGCGGGAAACAGCAGGCACAGCGCGAATTCCACGCTGACGAACCAGGAGACGCCGTTCCAGGTCAGGGTGCGCATCGTGTTCCAGGCATGAACCAGAGCCAGGCTGAGAAAGAAGCCTTCGGGGCTGACATTCTGGTGATACTTGGCGTCGAAGATCGAATGATAGCCGCCATGCGCCGCCAGCGCCCGCAAGCCGATCACCATCGCCAGCAATAGCAGCAGCATGAACAGGTGGAGAGGATAAAGCCGGATCAGCCGCGCCCGCAGGAAGGCGACATAGCCGGAGCGCCGCAGGAGTTCGTTCAGGCGCGGCCAGTAGGCATGGGTGAGGATGAAGCCGGACAGAACGAAGAAGAACTCCACCCACAGATAGCCGCGGGTGGCGAGGAAATCGAGCGGCCGCCAGCCGGAGTAATGATGGCCTTCGCTGAAATGGAACATCACCACCACCAGCGGCGGAAAGGCGCGCGCGCCCGCCAATGCAGCGATCTTTCCCGAGCTTGCCGGTTTTGCGGTCACGTTTGCCATCCCCGATTGTGACACTATCCCCAGCGCGCTTCTGTGTCATGCGGGGTCCAGCTTCACCCACGGCCAAAATCGTGTAGCGTGCGTGCGGGATTTAGGCGGGGGCCTGTTTGTTGCCGCATCTGCAATCGGCGCTGGGTATCTGCGCCATCATCGCGCTGGCCTGGGCCCTGTCGGAGGACCGGCGCGGCTTCAACTGGCGCATCGTGATCGGTACCCTGTTGCTGCAGGCTTTGGTGGCGCTGCTGCTGCTCAAGCTGCCCATGCTGCGGGATGCGCTGTTCCGGCTGAACGGCGTGGTCACCACCCTGTCCACCGCCACGGGCGCGGGCACCAGCTTCATCTTCGGTTACCTGGGCGGCGGCCCCGCGCCATTCGCCGTCACCAATCCCGGCAACATGATCAACCTGGCCTTTGGCATCCTGCCGCTGGTGATGGTGATCAGCGCCTTGTCCGCCATCCTGTGGCACTGGCGTGTCCTGCCCGCCATCGTGCATTGCCTGGCGGTGGTGCTGAAGCGCACTCTGGGGCTGGGCGGCGCGGT
>CANCMM010000161.1:0-5309 GCA_947379335.1 Alphaproteobacteria bacterium
GGCGGGCGCGTTCTACTTTGCGCTGCAGGTAGATCGTTTAGACTGGCGATCGTCGAACCGGTCTCTGCCGTTCTCGAACCGGTCTCCCAGCGCGCTGCGCGTAAAATCCGGAAATTGAAAATGGCCGACCGGAGACTCGCGGGCCTAAATGCCCAGGAACGCCGCCCGAGTATGCGCTTTCCCGGTCTCTAGCTGAGGAGTGGCGGGCTAACTGGCCGGAATGGCGGGGGTATTCGGAAAGGCCCTGAAAGCCGGTCAGAGACCGGACTGTTTGGCTGGGGCGGAAGGGATCGAACCTTCGAATGCTGGAATCAAAATCCAGTGCCTTACCACTTGGCGACGCCCCAGCAGGCGGACCCCGTATAAAGCCAGCCGGGCCCCTCCGCAAACCCGCTGGGAGCGGCCAAATGGCCGGCCAAATGTCCGTTAAGACAGGGCTTTAGGGGCCGGTTGCGGGGCTGGGGGGGCATCGTTATAAGGGCGCCTCCCGAGGCGAGGGGTAACCCTTTCGCACTGGTTCGGAGAGTAGCTCAGCCTGGTAGAGCACTACGTTCGGGACGTAGGGGCCGGAGGTTCGAATCCTCTCTCTCCGACCATTTCTCTGCCGCCCAAGGGGCGGCAGAGAAATGGCAAGCCGGCCCGCCGCGACAGCGGAAAAAGGGCCGGCGCGGCAGTGAACCACCATCACATCCCGTAAAAGCCCGCCCAAGGGGCGGCAGAGAAATGGCAGTCCAGCCACCCAGCCGCTACAACAGCCCCATGAATGCCAGCCAAACCCAACTGGTCCCGGGCCGGGAATGCGGCGGCTGCACAGCCTGCTGCAAAGAACTCACCATTGATGCGCCCGAGCTGAAGAAGCCGCCGGGCATCTTGTGTGTCCATTGCACGGGACAAGGCTGCGGCATCTATGAAACGCGGCCCTCGGTATGCGACGGCTTTTATTGCGGCTGGCGGCAGATGCCGCTTCTGGATGACGGCTGGCGCCCCGACCGCAGCGAGATTCTCATCACCACCGCCACCAAACACATCCCGGCGGGATATCCGCCCCAGGGGCTCACCTTCGAACTTACCGGTTCGCTGGAGCGGGTGGGCTGGCCGCCCTTTCTCAATCTGGTCTGCGACCTGATCGAGGACCGTGTGCCGGTGTTCCTGTCGGTGCGCGGTGAGCCGGGCCACGTCTCGGCCAACATCTTCCTCAATGACCGGCTGGCAGCAGCGATCATGGCGCGCGATCCGCAAAGGGTCATGAACGGCCTGCTCGACGCGGTCGAAGCCTGCCTTGCGCACCTCAAGGAAAAAGTCACATCCATCAAGCTCTATCTGCCGCGCACCCGCCGCGAAGTGGGCATGCCCGACAACACGGCCGGACTGCCGGTCGCAGGCGGCAGCGAACACATCCTGGTGGTGGAAGACGATGAAGGCGTGCGCGCCGCCGTGGTGGATATGCTGGGCGAGCTTGGTTACCGCATCAGCCGCGCCGAGAATGCGCAAGGCGCGCTGGAAGTCCTGCGACGCGAAACGCCGGACCTGATCTTCACCGACGTGGTGATGCCCGGCAATATTCCCACCCGCGAGTTCATCCGCCAGGCGCAAGCGATGCATCCGGGTGTGCGGGTGCTTTACACCTCGGGCTACACCCAGAACTCCATCGTGCATAACGGCAAGCTGGACGATGATGCGGTGCTGCTGTCCAAGCCCTACCGCAAGGACGATCTGGCGCGCAAGCTGCGCAGCGTGTTCGCCGGGACCGCGCGCGGCGCCATTGCCCAGCCCGGGCCCGTGCCGTCCCCGCGCGGCAAGGTGCTGGTCGTGGAGGACGTGGCGCTGATCCGCGTCACCACCGTGAACATGGTGGAGCAGCTGGGCTTTCCCGTGGCCGATGCCGCCGACGCCAATGAGGCGCTGGCCATCCTGAAGCAGGACCGGGCCATCGAGATCCTGCTGACCGACCTGGGCCTGCCGGGCATGAACGGCCACCAGCTGGTGGAAGAGGCGCTAAAGCTCAACCCGGCGCTGAAGGTCATCATCGCCTCGGGCTATTCCACCAGCGAGAATGCCGGCGACCGGGTCCGCGGGGCGCTCTATCTGACCAAACCGTTCGACATGCAGCAGCTGCGCCGGGTCCTGGAAGCCTGAGGCCGCTGTTTCAGCCGGGTTTTGCGGGTTGCGCGAACAGCCATGGGAGCAACGCCCAGCCTGCCACGACCGCCAAGAATTGCGCCGCCAGGAAGCCCGGCACGGAGGCCGGGGCGATACCCGAAAAACTGTCCGTCAGGGCGCGGGCCAGCGTGACCGCCGGATTGGCAAAGCTGGTTGAGGCGGTGAACCAGTAAGCCCCAGTGATGTAAAGGCCGACCAGCATGGGCACGGAAGAGGGCGCGAAACGCGCCCCGCCGGCAATGGTGACGAGAAGCCCGAAGGTGGCGATGAACTCGGCCAGCATCAGCGGTGGGCCGCTGCGCAGATGGGCCGAGGTTTCCAGTATCGCCATTCCGAACATGGCATGGGCGAGCCACACGCCCGCCACGGCCGAGATCACCTGGGTTGCTGAATAGGCCAGTGCTGTCGCCAGCGGCATTTCTCTGCGCAAGGCGAAATACAGCGAAACGCAGGGGTTGAAATGCGCGCCGGATAATGGACCGAGTATCGTTATCAGAACGACCAGCGCCGCCCCTGTTGCGATGGCGTTGGCAAGAAGCGCGACGGCCATGTTTCCGGCGGCGAGCCGCTCGGCCATGATGCCCGAGCCGACCACCGCAATCAGAAGCAAACACGTGCCCAAGGCTTCGGCGGCAAGCCGCCGCGCCAGATCAATCCGCATGCGCGCGGCTGCCAATGTCGTCCAGCCTCTTTTTCAGAGACATGCGATCCAGGCTCTTGATGGGAAGGGCGGCAAACAATTCGATCCGGCGCTGCATGCTCAAATGTGCGTCGCGGAATGCGGCGACGATCTTCTTCTCTTCGCCCGTCACCGCCGCTGGGTCGGGAATGCCCCAATGCGCCGTCATGGGCTGGCCGGGCCAGACGGGACAAACCTCGTTGGCGGCGTTGTCGCAGACGGTGAAGACGAAATCGAGGTGCGGCGCGCCGGGCGCGGAAAATTCGCTCCAGCTTTTCGAACGCAAGGCCGCGGTGGGGTAATCCAGCCGGTTCAGCAAATCCAGGGCGTAGGGATTTACCTGTCCTTTGGGATCGGAGCCCGCCGAGTAGGCGCGAAACTTGTCACCGCCCAGGCGATTCAGGATCGCTTCGGCCAGGATCGAGCGGGCGGAATTGCCGGTGCAGAGAAACAGGACATTGTAGGTCATGCACGTTGCTTTCGTTTTGGCGGGCAGCAAGAGGTGGCGACGGCAGCCAGCGGCGCGCAGATTTCCGCCCGTCCGCCGCAGCAGTCCTCGGTCAGAAACAGCAGCAGCCCGCTCATCTGCTCGAAATCCACGGCATAGATGATCGAGCGGCCGTCCCGGCGCGCATGGATCAGCCCCGCATTCGACAGCATCAGAAGCTGGGCCGACATGGTGTTGGCGGCGGTTTTCAGCTTGCGGGCGATGTCGCCCGCCGCCATGCCGTCAGGGCCGGCCTTCACCAGCGCCCGGAATACCGATAGCCGGCCCTCATGGGCCAGGGCGGACAGCTTGCGGACGGCAAATTCAGATTCCATATTTCATGGAATATGGAAATATTGGATGACTGTCAATACAGTCGACCAGCCAAAGAAAAAGCCCGCGAGGCGAACCTCGCGGGCTTTTGGTCTTTGGACTTCTTCCCGGCTTACGGCAGCAGGGTGAAGTTGTAGGTCAGGGTCGCAACCACGCCGCCGGAGCAGGCGTGGCGGGTGGCCATGTAGAAGGCGCCGCACTGGGTGGTGCCCAGGTCGGTGCCGCTGTAGCGCACGTCCAGGGCAAAGCCCTTGTAGGTCGCGGTGGCGCCGAAGTCGCCATAGGTGTAGTCGCGCGAACCGACCAGGCGGGCATTCTCGGCCCACTGGTGACCCAGGTTGCCGCTGATGCTCAGCCAGTCGAGGACGGTGTAGGTGATGTTGCCGTACAGGGCATTACCTTCGCCGCCGTCGAACGCCAGGTTGTTCGACCAGGCGTAGCTGCCCTGCAGCGACACCGGACCAAACGCCTTGGTGAACTGGTTGATCAGTTCGAAATAGTCCGGGCGCGGCGCGCCGGCCGGGACGTTGGCGGAGGGATAGGCGTAGTAGTAGGGCATGAAGTTCCAGTCGATGCCCCACAGGTCGGTGTGCTTGCCGCCATAGAGGTCGAGTTCGAAGTTCGGGTTGGTCGAGTTGTTGCCGGTCGCCGGATCGAAGTCCACGGTCGAGGCCCAGGCACCGACATAGAAACCGTTCGGGCCATTCAGGTTCATCGAACCCTGGGGCGAAGGGCTGCGGTCGTTCTGGCTGATGCCGCGGAACTTGTAGTCGCTGGTCACGTCCACATAGCCGGTCAGCGCCCAGGCGGGTGCGTCATCCGCAAAAGCGGGGGCGGCGGTGGTGAACGCGCCGGCGATGGTCGCCGCGCCCAAAAGCAGTTTCGTCAGATTTCGCATTAATTCCCCTCGAAAATCTAGCGCCCGAAAAGGGGCACGGATCAATCCGGGGCAAGATGGCAGGTCTGACAGTGGTCACCAATATGCCACATGGTCTCGGGGGGCCTGTTATTGCCGTCCGGCGCGGGGATTTTTGCAATCGTTGTTGTGATGCAACACATCCCTTAACCGTTTCGAGGCGTACGCCTATTTTTGAGGCAACTGTGTGATTGTCAGTGGCCTGTCCCTGCCTTGGCCCGTGCTAGGCTGGAATCGGGGAGATTGCCTTGAACCGCAAAGAACGCCGCGCCGGCGGCCTGACGGCAGACGTACCGGCGCTATTTTCTGGCGCCATCCAGGCCCATCAGGCCGGCCAATGGAGCCAGGCCGTGGCGCGCTACCGCCAGGTGCTGGCCGCCGATCCCGGCAACACCGCCGCCTTCCACAATCTGGGCGTCCTGCTGCTGCAGACGGGCAAGCCGGCGGAAGCTGCCGCCAGTTTCCGGGCTGCGCTGGCGTTGACGCCCGGCTTGCCGGAAGCCTTGGCCAACCTGGCGGATGCCTGCAACAGCCTGGGCAATGCCTTGTGGCGGCAGGGGCGGGTGGATGAGGCGTCTGCGCAGTATCGCTCCGCGGCAGAGGCCGCGCCCGGCGTGGCGGAGGTCTGGAACAACGTGGCCCTGGCGCTTCTGGCGCAGGAAGACAGACAAGGCGCTCTGGCAGGCATCCTGCGCGCGCTGGCGTTGGGGGAAACGCCTGACAGCCGGCGCAGC
>CANCMM010000162.1:0-5303 GCA_947379335.1 Alphaproteobacteria bacterium
GCCGCATTGTGCTTGGCGATCATGGTGTCGGGGCCGTTGATGCGCCGCTGGCGCGCCACCCAGGCGGCGACATACGGGTTGTTGGGCGGGCGCACCACGGCGGCGCCGTCGAAGCCGAGTTGCCCGGCCAGGATCGGCAGCATTTCCCAATTGCCCAGGTGCGCCGACAAGAAGATCACCGGCTTCTGCTTCAGCGCGTCCAGGCTCATGCCGGGCGGAAGGCTATAGGTGATGCGCGGATCGTCGCCCTTGGGCGAGAAACGCGCCAGGTGCGGATATTCACCCACCACCCGGCCCAGATTGTCCCACATGCTGCGGCGGATGCGGTTGCGTTCGTCGGCGGTCATTTCCGGAAAGGCCGCGGCCAGGTTGGCGCGCGCCACCCGGTCGGGCGGCAGCAGGGAAAAAATGTTGCGGCCGATCCAGCCGCCCAGTCCGGAAGCGGTTTCCGGTCCCAGCATGCGGAACATGCCCATGAAGGCGAAAAACAGGGCCGCCTCCGCGCCATAACGCAGCTTCTGACCAAGAGAAAGGCCGGTTTCTGTCATGAGCTTGGGGCTAGGCCCTGGGGACGATGCTGTCAAGCAAACGCTCCATTGCAGGCGCGTCATCAAAGACGGCGGCGACCTTCAGCATGCGGATACCTTCGCGCTGGGCGGTGGACAGGCGCACGAAATCCTTTTCGGTGGTGACCAGCAGGGCGTCGCCTGCGACAGCGCGCAGCTCGGTAATTTCGTCCTCGGTATAGGGGTGATGATCGGCGAAGAAGCAGCTTCCCAGGACAGCAGCGCCGCTGTCTTCCAGCGAGGCGGCGAATTTCTCTGGCCGTCCGATGCCGGCAAAGGCGAACACAGTTTTGCCGGCAAAGCTCTCGCCTTCGGCCTTAAGATGAGCGCGCAGTATTGGGCCGCTGTATTCGCCCAGATCGGGTGCGCCGTCGCCAACCAGCACGACCGCATCGGCCCGCGCCAGGCCTTGCGCGACCGGCTCGCGCAACGGGCCGGCCGGAATCTGATAGCCGTTGCCGAAGCCGGTTTCGGCATCAACCACCACCAGCGGCAGGTTTTTGTGCAAGGAAAAATTCTGATGACCGTCATCCATGATGATGACGGTGGCGCCTTTTTCCTTCGCCAGCCGCGCACCGGCAGCGCGATCCCGCGCCACGATGGTGGGTGCGGTGCGCGCCAGCAGCAGGGCTTCATCGCCCATCGCCGCGGCGCTGTGACCGCGTGAAGCCAGGGCCGGACCGCGTTCATCGCCACCATAACCACGGGTCAGGAAATATGGCTTGTGGCCGCGTGCGCGCAACATCTCCGCAAGGACGATGGCGATAGGTGTCTTGCCGCTGCCGCCGGCGGTGAGATTGCCGACGCAGATCACGGGCAGGCCAGGATCAAAAGCTTTGATGTGACGCGCTTTGAACGCGACAGTAGCACCATACAGCCAGCCCAGCGGCGCCAGCAGCGCTGCCACGGCGCCCCGTCTTTGCCAGAAATCAGGCGCGCGCATCGAGAATCGCCGACAATGCCGCCGCGGTGCGCGCCACCGCGCCGGACTGGGTGGCCGCGCCGCGCGCTGCTGCGTCACCCGCCGCCATCGCCATGGCGGGGTTTTCCAACAGGCGCCCGGCTTCGCGCGCGATGTCGGCGCTGCTGGTGACAAGCCCGAACTGCTGGGCGCCCAGCACCGCTTCATAAGCGCGCGGCGCACTGGCGATGTTGGGACCGGCCAGCACCGCGCAATGCAGCACTGCCGGCTCCAGCACATTATGTCCGCCCAGCGGCACAAGCGTTCCCCCCAGGAAACAGAAGCGGGTGAGGCGATAGAACAGTCCCAGCTCGCCCATCGTGTCGGCGATATAGATGGCGGTCTGGGGAGAGATTTTGTCTCCGGTCGAGCGGCGCTTGGATGCGCGGCTGCCGCATAGCATCTCGATATCGGCGGCGCGCGCGGTATGGCGCGGCACCAGAATGGTCAGCAGGTCGGGAAAGCGTGCGCGCAACAGATCATGTGCGGGAAGAAGTGTTTCGTCTTCACCAGGATGGGTCTGGGCCGCCAGCAGTACGGGCCGGTTGCCGATCTGGCGGCGGAGTTCCGCCAAAGCGTCTTCATCGCAGGGCAGCGGCGGCGCATCGGCCTTCAGGCTTCCCACCACCTGGACATTGCGCGCGCCCAGCGCGCGGAAGCGCTCCGCGCCATCCTCATCCTGAGCCAGCACCATGTCGAAGGCCGACAGCAACTGCGCCATGCTGCGCTTGGCCCAGCCCCAACGCTCGGCCGAGCGCGCCGAGATGCGGGCATTGACCAGCGCCAGTTTCACCCCGCGCGACGCCGCGCCCAGGATCAGGTTGGGCCAGAGGTCGGATTCGACGAACAGCCCGGCATCCGGCTTCCAGTGATCCAGGAAGCGGTTCACCGCGCCGGGCATGTCCAGCGGCACGAACTGGTGCAATGCGCCGGCTGGCAGGCGCTGGCCCATCATGGCGGCGCTGGTGACGGTGCCGCTGGTGACCAGCACGCTGGCATGTTCCTGCAGTTTTTCGATCAGGGGCAGGGCCGACAGGCTTTCGCCCACACTGGCGCCATGGATCCAGACCAAACGCCCTTCAGGGCGCGCCAGTCCGGCCATGCCCAGCCGCTCGTTCAGCCGCGTCCAGTCTTCCTTGTCGCGGGTGGCGCGGCGGCGCAGCAAGAGCCGCGCGAACGGCGAGGCCATGCCGGTCAAGACGCGCCAGGCGCGCAAGCCAAAAGGAAGACTCATCGAACGTCTTCCAGATTGTGGCGGTAGAGGTTGGCGTACAGGCCGTCTGCTGCCAGCAGCTCGGCATGGCTGCCGGCCTGCGCGACGCGGCCTTTGTCCACCACATAGATGCGGTCGGCATCCACCACGGTGGAGAGGCGGTGGGCGATGACGATGGTGGTGCGCCCTTTCATCAGGCGGGCCAGCGCCTCCTGCACCTGGCGTTCGGATTCGGCGTCCAGCGCGCTGGTGGCTTCGTCCAGAAGAAGAATGGGGGCGTTGCGCAGCATGGCGCGGGCGATGGCGATGCGCTGGCGCTGGCCGCCGGACAGTTTCAGGCCGCCTTCGCCCACCTTGGTGTCATAGCCTTCGGGCATGGCCACGATGAAGTCGTGTGCCGCGGCATTGCGCGCCGCCGCCTTGATCTCGCCCAGCGAGGCGCCAGGTTTGCCCAGCGCGATATTGTCGGCGACGCTTTCGTCGAACAGCACCGCTTCCTGGGTGACGACGCCGATGGCAGCGCGCAGGCTTTCCAGAGTCACGCCATGAATGTCCTGGCCGTCAATGGCGATGGCACCGCTGTTCACATCATAAAAGCGCAGCAGCAGGTTGAAGATGGTGCTCTTGCCGGCGCCGGAGGGGCCAACCAGCGCGATCTTCGCGCCGGCGGCAACGTCCATCGTGACGTCCGACAGGGTGGGAGCGGCGTCGGCCTGATAATGGAAGCCGACACCCTGAAAGCTGACCGCACCGCCCCTGGGCACCAGCGCCACGGCGCCGGGACGGTTGACGATGCTGGGCCGTGCGTCGATGGCAGCGAAGATGCGTTCGGTGGCCGCGATGCCGGCCGAAGCGGTGGGCCAGAGTTGTGACAGGTTGCGCAAGGGTTGCTGCGCCAGGAGAAGCGCGGTGAGGAATCCGGCAAAGGCGTTGAGGGTGATCTGGCCGTGCAGGCTCTGCCAGCCGGCGGCGAACAGCACCACGCTCACCACGGCGCCCAAAAACAGATCGGTGACGGGCGCGGCGGCGGCGCGCAGCCGCACGGCCTTCAGCAAGGTGCCCAGCCGCGATTTCAGGCGCGCATTCACCCGCGCCACGCTATGGGCTTCCAGCCCGTACGCCTTGATGACGCGGCGGCCATCCATCGCTTCGGACAGCACGACGGACAGATCGCCCGTCTCGCGCATGCCGCGTGTGGCGGCCCGGCGCATCGAGCCGCCCAGCCGCTCCATCGCCCAGGCCACGCCCGGCAGGATAATCAGCGCCAGCGCGCCCAGCTGCCAGTCGCTGATCAGCACATAGGCCAGGAACACCACCAGCTGTACTGCTTCCAGGAAGATGGCGGCGACGCCCTGGGTCAGGCCATCGCGCATCAGCTGGGCGTCGTAGAGAAAATTGGAAACGAACTGGCCGGAATGCACGGCATTGAGATCGGCCAGGTCGCGGCGGATCAGCCGCCCGAACATGTCGCGCTGGGCGGTGGCCACGGTGCGCTCGCCCAGCGAGTCCAGCCACATGCGGCCGAAGACCAGGGTGATGGCGCGCAAGACCACGACGCCGCCCACCGCCAGCGACAGCGGCAGCAGCAGTTCGGCCTGGCGGCGCAGGAAGATCAGCTTGATCTCGTAATTGACCATCAGCGGCACCAGTCCGCTGATGGCGCTGGTCAGCAGCATGCAGAGGACGGCCAGCAGCAACAGGCCCCACTCGCCGCGGACATAGTCGCGCAGCAGGCGGCGGGTCACGGCGGCAGTGTTGAGGCCGGGGGAACTCATGCGCCCGTGCTGTAGCATGCGGGGGCTTTTGAGGCAAAAAGCCTTTTTAACCCAGCGGGTTAGTGATGGTGATCGTCCTCGGGTTCCATCAGCCGGTGCATATGGACCACGAAATAGCGCATCTGGGCATTGTCCACCGTGGCCTGGGCCTTGGCGCGCCAGGCCTTCTTGGCCTCGGCGAAGTTGGGATACATGCCGACAAAGTCCAGCTTGGACAGGTCCTTGAACTCGACTTCCTGGGTGTGTTTCAGCTCGCCGCCGAACACAAAATGCAGAAGCTGCTGGGAATCGGACATGGGATTCACTTTCGTTGCGCCGCACCATTGAAGCCCAACCGGGCAGGGGCGCTCAATTCTCTTATTGTCGCAGGCGCGTGATGATTTCGTTACTGAGCTGCGGATTGGCGGCGACCAGGCTGGCCTGTTTGGTCACCGGCCGGTTGTAGGTCAGCACTTCGCCATGCGTGTCGGTCAGCCGGCCGCCGGCTTCCGTCAGGATGATGTCGGCGGCGGCCAGGTCCCAGTCGCGCTTGGGGGTCAGGCTGACGCTGGCATCGGCGCTGCCATCCGCCACCAGCACCACGCGATAGGCGACCGAGTTGCGGTTCTGCACATGCATGTCCGGCCAGGGCGCCGCGGTCAGCTGGGTGCGGTCGCCCAGCATGGCGCAGTCTTCGAGCCTAGCGCGCGTGCCGACGTGAATGGGCGCGCTTTGCGCGCCGGACGCTGTCGCTTCGCTTCGCTGGGCGGTCGCTCCGGTGCGACAATAAGAGAATTGAGCGCACCCGC
>CANCMM010000163.1:0-5288 GCA_947379335.1 Alphaproteobacteria bacterium
CGCCGCGCACCAAGCCGGCATGGCGCCCATGTTCGCGGGTCAGCAATTCCAGGATCGCGCCCGATTCACCATGGGCGCGGGACGAAAGCACAATGGCGTCGTCGCTCCACTCCATCAGCTACTCATTCGGAAAATCGAGGCCGATTTCTTTATAGTGCTCGCTGTTCTCAGCCCAGTCCTCGCGCACCTTCACGAACAGGAACAGGTGGACGCGGCGGCCGAACATGGTTTCCAGCTCCGTGCGCGCCAGTTCACCGATGGTCTTGATGGTGGCGCCCTTTTTGCCCAGCACAATCGCCTTCTGGCCGTCGCGCTGGACATAGATCACCTGATCGATCTTGACCGAGCCGTCGCGGCGCTCTTCCCACTTCTCGGTTTCTACCGCGCTGGAATAAGGCAGCTCGTCATGCAGGCGCAGGTAGATCTTCTCGCGCGTCACTTCGGCGGCCAAGAGGCGCGAGGGGATGTCGGCCGCCTGGTCCTCCGGATAGAGCCACGGGCTCTCCGGCATGCGCGCCGCCACCCAGGCGGCAACATCGGCCACGCCCTCGCCCTTCAGCGCGGAAATCAGGAACACGTCCTCGAACACGCCTTCGGCGTGGAATCGTTCCACCAACGGCAGCAGGTCGGTGCGCTTCATGCCGTCGATCTTGTTCAGGATCAGCGCCTTCTTCTTGGCCTTGCCATCCTTCAGGCCTTCCAGGATGCCGCGCGTATCGCGCGCGCCCAGGCTGTTGGCATCGGCCACCAGGTCGGCAGCATCCACACTCAACAGCACCGCATCGGCATCTTCCGCGCCACCCCAGGCCGAACTGACCATGGCGCGGTCCAGGCGGCGGCGCGGCCGGAAAATGCCCGGCGTGTCCACGAACACGATCTGGGTCTGGCCCGCCATGGCGATGCCGCGCACCGGCATGCGGGTGGTCTGCACCTTGGGGCTGACGATGGCGACCTTGGAGCCGACCAGCGCATTGATCAGCGTGGACTTGCCGGCATTGGGGGCGCCGATGATGGCGGCAAAGCCGCAGCGGGTTGTCATGTCTTGTCCTCAACAGCGGCCAGCATCTTGGCCGCCGCATCCTGTTCGGCCTGGCGCTTGGAACCGCCCTCGCCTGTCACCGGCGCGGCACCTTTCACCGATACCTCCACCACAAAACGCGGCGCATGGTCGGGACCGGCCTGTTCCTTCAGCGTATAAACCGGCGCGCTGGAATCCTTGCCGCGGGCCTGCGCCCATTCCTGCAAGCGTGTTTTGGCGTCGCGCACATCGGTGGCGGCGTCGGCAAACATCGTTTCCCACCAGCGGATGATGAAAGCGCGCGCCACATCCATGCCGCCGTCCAGGTAGAGCGCGGCGATCACCGCTTCCAGCGCGCTGCCCAGAATGGGCCCGCGCGCCCGGCCGCCCGCCGCTTCCGAGCGGGTCAGCACCAGGTGATCCCAAAGCCCGATTTCCTCGCCCACCCGGGCGCAGGCTTCCCAGCGCACCAGGCTGTGCACCCGCCGCGTCAGCGAGCCTTCATCCTCTTCGGGATATTTTTGATAAAGCGTCTGCGCCACCACCAGCGCCAGCACCCGGTCGCCCAGGAATTCCAGACGCTCGTTGGAATTGGCGGAGTTGGCGCCCGCATGCGTCAGGGCGCGCTTGAGAAGATCAGGGTCCTGGAAGTCGTGACCGAGTTTTTCGGAAAAACCCAACGGTCACTTCACCAAAGTCAGGATGCGCGAATAGCGCACCGCGAACGGCCACTTCCACACTTCCCAGAAACGGGCCGAGCCGTCGGTGGAGAAGAAGCGGAACAGCGCCTTGCCTTCCAGATTGTCGGCCGGCACGTAACCGACGGCCTCGCGGCTGTCATCGCTGTTGTCGCGGTTGTCGCCCATCATGAAGTAATGGCCCGGCGGCACCACGAACAGTTCGGTATTGTCCAGCGGGCCGTCCTTGGTCTTGTCGAGGGTGACATAGCTTTTGCCGCCCGGCAGGGTCTCGCGGTACTGCGTCCAGTGACCCTCTTCCCCGTCCAGCTCGCCGACATAATCGGCCACGCGCTCGCGGGCTACCTGTTTGCCGTTCAGATACAGCACGTCGTTGATCATCTGGATCTTGTCACCCGGCAATCCGATCACGCGCTTGATGAAGTCGGTGGAATTGTCCTGCGGGAACTTGAACACGACCACGTCGCCGCGCTGGGGCGAAGAACCCAGGAAGCGGCCATGCAGCTTGTCGCCGACCGGCCAGGCGCCGAAGGGAAAGGTGTAGCGGCTGTAGCCGTAGGAGAATTTCTCCACGAACAGGTAATCGCCGATCAGCAGCGTGTTCTCCATCGAGCCCGACGGAATGTTGAACGGCTGGAACAGGAAGGTACGGATCACCACCGCGATCAGGCCGGCATAGATCACCGTTTTGGCGAGTTCCCCCCAGGATTCGCCCTGCTGCTGATTGGCCGCCATCTTCGTATCCGTCATCCCGTGCCTGTATGCTTCGCTGGGCGGGACAAAAGGGGTGATACGCCCCTGCTGTCAAGGATTTAGCCGTTAATCTTTGGATCCAGCGGCACCGCCGAAATGATGACAATCGCCTGGGCCAGCGGGAAATCATCGGTGATGGTCAGGTCGATCTGGGCCCGGGTGCCTGGTGGGGTCATTTTTTCCAGTCTTTTCAGGGCGCCGCCGGTCAGCGCCATGGTGGGTTTGCCGCCGGGCAGATTCATCACCCCCATGTCGCGCCAATAGACGCCATGGTTCAGTCCGGTTCCCAAAGCCTTGGCGCAGGCCTCCTTGGCGGCGAAACGCTTGGCATAGGAAGCGGCCCGGTTGGCGCGGCGGTCGGACTTGGCGCGCTCGATGTCGGTATAGATTCGGTTGAGGAACCTGTCGCCATGGGCGGCTATGGTCTTTTCGATCCGGCGGATATCGATCAGGTCGTTGCCCAAGCCAAGGATCATGCGCGTGCTTCGTCCATCAGCTGACGCATCCGCCGGATCGACGCTTCGAGACCGATGAACACCGCCTCCCCGATCAGAAAGTGGCCGATGTTGAGTTCCTTGATCTGCGGGATGGCGGCAACGGGTTTGACATTGTCGAAGGTCAGGCCGTGCCCGGCATGAACTTCCAGTCCGATGCTGGCGCCATATTCGGCGGCGGCGCGGATGCGTTCCAGCTCGCCGGCGGCGCCGTGGGCATAGGCGCCGGTGTGCAACTCCACCACCGGGGCGCCCAGCGCCTTGCTGGCATCCAGCTGCGCCCTGGCCGGCTCGATGAACATGGAAACACGGATATTCGCCCGTACCAGCGCGCCGACGATGGGTGCCAGGCGGTTGTGCTGGCCGGCGGCGTCAATGCCGCCCTCGGTGGTGCGCTCCTCGCGCTTCTCCGGCACGATGCAGGCGGCGCGCGGCTTGGCTTTCAGCGCAATCGCCGCCATCTCATCGGTCGCCGCCATTTCCAGGTTAAGCGGAATGGTCAGCGCCTTGGTCAGCCGTTCGATGTCATCATCAGAGATGTGACGGCGGTCTTCGCGCAGGTGCGCCGTGATACCGTCGGCCCCCGCTTCCGCCGCCAGGATGGCCGCACGCACCGGATCGGGATTGTCGCCGCCGCGCGCATTGCGCACCGTGGCGACGTGATCGATGTTGACACCGAGACGGAGCTTGGTCATGGGGCCCTTATAACACGGCAAAAGCCATGGGTATAAGCGCTACATGCATTCCGGCCCGACATAGCAAAGAACCGCCAGGAGCCCGATCATGCCAATGAAAGGCATCAAGAGGCTGACGACCAGCGACCAGGCAATGCCAAGCAGCCGAAAAGGTTTGCGCCACAGCCCGAAGAGCCAGCTCATTGCCAACAGCAGCGCTGAGGCCAAGGGCAAGCCATTCACCATGGGCCACACCTGCGCATAACCATAGTCAAAGAAAAAACTGGCGACGAACGCCGTTCCTGCAAAGGCCAGCAACCGCCGCCAGCGAACCGTCGGCTGGATCACGCCAGCCCTCTGGACCCCGGCTTCACCGCGGGCTTGTTGCGCAGGTGCGGCGGCAGTTTGTCGGCGGGCCAGGCCTGCACTTTCCATTCCGCCAGCGCGATCAGCGGCACGCCGACCTTGGCGGTGCCGCCGGAACGGTCGATCAGGCAGCAGGCGGCCACCACCTTGGCGCCCATTTTCTTGATGGCGGCGATGCATTCGCGGGATGAGACGCCGGTGGAGACGATGTCCTCCACCATCAAAACCTTCTGGCCCTTCTTCAGGGTGAAGTTGCGGCGCAGCTGGAACTCGCCGTCCACCCGTTCGACATACATGGCGGGCAGGCCCATCTGGCGGCCCATCTCATAGCCCGGCACGATGCCGCCCACCGCCGGCGAGACGATGGCCGTGATCGGCTCCTTGATTTCCTTCTTCACTTTTGCGGCCAGTGCCTTGCACAACTTGGCGGTGCGCTTGGCATCCTGGAACACCAGCGCCTTCTGCAGGAACTTGTCGGAATGCAGGCCCGACGACAGGATGAAATGACCTTCCAGCAACGCGCCGGACTTCTTGAATTCGTTCAGGACCTGCTCGACGTTCAATGCACTGCTCCTTCGGCTTCGCGCACGCGGTCAACCGATTCGACCGCGTCCGATACCCGTAGCGCGCCCAGGATGTTCTGCAAATGCGCCACGTCGCGCACTTCCACATCCACGATGAACTCGAAGAACAGCGGATTGCGGGCCGTGACCTTCATGTTGAAAATATTGCCGCCGTTGGTGGCGATGGCCGCCATGGCGGTGGCCAGCGACCCCGGTGCATTCTTCACCCGCACCAGGATGCGCGCCACCGACAGGCCCATGTCCGAGGTGCCGCTGCCCCAGCCGACATCCAGCCAGTCATTCATGTCATGGGCCTTGTCCAGCTCGGCGCAGTCGATGGTGTGGATGACCAGCCCCTCGCCCGGCGTGTTGATGCCCACGATGCGATCGCCCGGCAAAGGATGGCAGCACTGCCCCAGCGTATAGGAGATGCCTTCGGTCAAGCCGCGGATGGAGATCGGCTTGACCTCGCCGGGTTTGGATTTCTTGGAGACCTTGCCGGCGCGCTTCAATTCCGGGAACACCGCCTGCAGCACTTCATGACCACGCAGCGCGCCGCGCCCAACATCGGCAAAGACATCTTCCGCCTTGGCCAGGCGCAGTTTCTTGGCAATGCCTTCGATGCCCTTGTCGGTGAGCTCGCGCCCCTCATCGGCAAAGGTCTTTTCCAGAATCTTGCGCCCGAAGCGGACATGCTCGTCGCGCTGGGCATGGCGCAGGAA
>CANCMM010000164.1:0-5283 GCA_947379335.1 Alphaproteobacteria bacterium
CATCACGGCGCCGGCAAGGTGCTGGTGCGTCCGGCGCCGGCCGGTACCGGCATCATCGCCGGCGGCCCGATGCGCGCGGTGTTCGAAGCCCTGGGCGTTGGCGACGTTGTCTCCAAGTCGCTGGGCACCTCGAACCCCTACAACATGGTGCGCGCCACGTTCGACGCGCTGAAGAACCAGCAGAGCCCCCGCATGGTTGCGGCCCGCCGTGGCCGCAGCGTGTCGGAAATCCTGGCGCGCCGCGAAGACCAGACCGCGGAAGCGTCCGCTTAATAAGAGTTAGAGAGAAAAAGTCATGGCCGAGAAGAAAGCAAAAGCCGGCAAGACGGTGACGGTGCGCCAGATCCGCAGCGCCAACCGCAAGCCCGAAATTCAGGCTGCGACGTTGCGCGGCCTGGGCCTTGGCAAGATCCGCCGTACCCGTACCCTGGAAGACACCCCGTCGGTGCGCGGCATGATCAACGCGGTCAAGCACCTCGTCGAGATCGTCGAAGAAGGCAAGTCGTCATGAAACTGAACCAGATCGCCAACAATCCGGGCGCCCACAAGCACAAGCACAAGGTCGGCCGCGGCTCGTCCTCAGGGCTCGGCAAGACCTCCGGCCGCGGCGTCAAGGGCGCCAAGGCCCGTACCGGCAATGGCATTTACGGCTTCGAAGGCGGCCAGATGCCGCTGCATATGCGTATGCCCAAGCGCGGCTTCCGCAACATCTTCGCCAAGGATTTTTCCGAGGTGAACATCAGCCGCATCCAGAAGGCGATCGACAACAAGAAGCTCGACGCCAAGGCCAAGATCACCGAAGAGGTGCTGCGCAAGGCGGGTCTCGCCCACAAGAGCAAGGACGGCATCCGTCTGCTCGGCAAGGGCGCCATCACCGCCAAGATCGACATTGAAGTGGCCGGCGTGTCGGCCGGTGCCAAGGAAGCGGTCGAAAAGGCCGGCGGCACCGTGACCACGACCTACGTCAAGAAGGTCTACAACAACAAGAAGGGCGAACCGGGCAAGCGCCAGACGCGCCGCACCGAATCCGCCAAGAAGCGCGAAGCGCGCAAGGCATAAAATTGGACCGTCCCGCCTCGAAAGGGCGGGACGGTATCCCCATATCAGGGTCGGTCCCCGGTTAAGGGGAAACCCCGTCCAGGGGATAAAGTCCGGCCGGTGCGTATCATCGGCGTGTTTCTGGGAGCAGCTTGATGGCGTCCGCAGCCGAACAACTGGCAGCCAATTTCAACTTCGGCTCCATCTCCAAGGCCAAGGAGCTGCGCAGCCGCATCCTCTTCACCCTGGGCGCCCTGATCGTGGCGCGCCTGGGCAGCTACATCCCCATGCCCGGCATCGACCCGGCGGCGCTGGCTCAGCAGATGCAGCAGACCGGCGGCGGCGTGCTGGACATCTTCAACACCCTGTCGGGCGGCGCGGTCGGCCGCATGGCCGTCTTCGCGCTGGGCATCATGCCCTACATCTCCGCCTCCATTATCATCCAGCTGATGACCACGGTGTTTCCCGAACTGGAAGCGCTGAAGAAGGAAGGCGAGGCGGGCCGCAAGGTCCTCAACCAGTACACCCGCTACTTCACCGTGGCGCTGGCGGTGATCCAGGCTTACGGCATCGCGCTGGGGCTGGAGCATTTCGGCGGCGCCGGCCATGTCGTCATCCATCCCGGCCTGATGTTCCGCGTCGGCGCGGTGGTCACTCTCACGGGCGGCACCATGCTGCTGATGTGGATCGGCGAGCAGATCACCAGCCGCGGCGTCGGCAACGGCATTTCGCTGATCATCTTCGCCGGCATCGTGGCGCGCTTTCCCACCCTGATCGTGCAGCAGCTGGAACAGGCGCGCACCGGCGCCACCAATCCGCTGCTGGTCATCTTCTTCGCGGTGTTCACCGTGGCGCTGGTGGGTTTCATCGTCTTCATGGAACGGGCCCAGCGCCGGCTGTTCGTCACCTATCCCAAGCGCCAGGTCGGCAACAAGGTCTATGGCGGCGACTCGTCCCATCTGCCGCTGAAGCTCAACGTGTCGGGCGTCATTCCGCCGATCTTCGCCAGCTCCATCCTGCTGCTGCCCACCACGGTGGCCAGCTTTAACGCCCAGAACCTGCCGGGCTGGCTGCAGACCGTGGTCACCTATCTCAGCCGCGGCCAGCCGCTGTACCTGGTGATGTATGCGGTGCTGATCCTGTTCTTCTCCTTCTTCTACACCTCGATCGTCTTCAATCCGGAAGAGACCGCGGAGAATCTGAAGAAGTACGGCGGCGTCTTCCCGGGCATCCGCCCCGGCAAGAAGAGCGCCCAGTTCATCGACTATACGCTCACCCGCATTACCGTGATCGGCGCGCTGTACCTGACCTTCGTCTGCCTGCTGCCAGAATTCATGTTCTACAAGTACAACCTCAGCTTCTCGCTGGGCGGCACCTCGATCCTGATCGTGGTCTCGGTCACCATGGATACGGTGGCGCAGATCCAGAGCCACCTGGTGGCGCAGCAATATGAAGGACTCTTGAAGAAGTCTAAGTTGCGAGGAGCGCGCAGGTGAATCTGGTTCTGTTCGGGCCGCCGGGGGCGGGCAAGGGCACGCAATCCAAAATCCTTACCGAGAAGCGTGGTCTGCCGCAGCTCTCCACTGGGGACATGTTGCGCGCGGCGATCGGGGCGGGCACGCCGCTGGGTCTGTCTGTGAAGGCCACCATCGCCAAGGGCGAGCTGGTGTCCGACGAAACCGTGATCGGCATCATCGCCGAGCGCTATGACCAGCCCGACTGCAGACACGGCGCGGTGTTCGACGGCTTTCCCCGCACCATCCCCCAGGCCGAGGCGCTGGACGCGATGCTGGCCGAGCGAGGCAAGAAGATCGACCTGGTGCTGGAACTGAAGGTGGACGACGCGGTCCTGCTGTCCCGGGTGGAAGCCCGGATTGCGGCCGGCGGGGTCCTGCGGTCGGACGACACCCCGGAAACCCTGGCCCACCGGCTGGGGGTTTATTACAAGAACACCGCCCCGTTGCTCGATTTCTACCGGGCGCAGGGCAAACTCAAGAGCGTGGACGGCATGGCCCCCATGGAAACCGTGACCGCCCAGGTTGCGGCGGTTCTGGACGGGGTTCAGGCCTGACTTTGGCAGTGCGGCAATAAATCCCGGTCAGGCATTGACGGGGAGGGGGCTATTCCTATAATCCGCGCCCTCGCGACAGTTTTCCTGTCATTTCCGGGCTTTTTCGGGCGTTTTTCACCTCGCCCAGGTCCTGATTTGGCCGGCATTTTGTCGTTACGAAATTTGTTAACAAGTTCAATGGCTTGAAAAGCCTTCGGAGAGCACTGTGGCACGTATCGCCGGCGTCAATATCCCGACCCAAAAGCGAGTCGAAATCGGCCTTCGCTATATTCATGGAATCGGGCCCCATACCGCGCACAAGATCGTCGCCCAGCTGGGGATCGATCCTTCCCGCCGCGTCAGCGACCTGACCGAGTCCGAGGTCATCCAGATCCGCG
Organism: Alphaproteobacteria bacterium; assembly: GCA_947379335.1. Classification (GTDB taxonomy): domain Bacteria; phylum Pseudomonadota; class Alphaproteobacteria; order Micropepsales; family Micropepsaceae; genus Rhizomicrobium. The sequence goes on from CANCMM010000164.1 coordinate 3,487, forward strand.
AAATCATCGACCGTGACTTCATGGTCGAAGGCGACCTGCGCCGCGACGTCGCCATGAACATCAAGCGTCTGATGGACCTGGGCTGCTACCGGGGCCTCCGTCACCGCAAGAGCCTTCCGGTCCGCGGCCAGCGTACCCACACCAACGCCCGCACGCGCAAAGGCCCTGCCAAAGCGATCGCCGGCAAGAAGAAAGTCACGAAGTAAGCCATGGCTGATGACAAGAAGGCGGGCGGCAAGGCCCCCCGCGCTCGCAAGAAAGAGAAGAAGAACGTGGTTGTGGGCGTGGCCCATGTCGCCGCGACCTTCAACAACACGATCGTCACCATCACCGACACGCAGGGCAATGCGATTGCCTGGTCCAGCGCCGGCATGATGGGCTTCAAGGGTTCGCGCAAGTCCACACCGTATGCGGCGCAGATGGCCGCCGAAGACGCCGGCCGCAAGGCTGTCGAGCACGGCATGCGCACCTTGGAAGTTGAAGTTTCCGGCCCCGGTTCGGGCCGCGAGTCTGCGCTGCGCGCGCTGCAGGCCATCGGCCTCGTCGTCACCTCCATCCGCGATGTGACGCCGATCCCGCACAATGGCTGCCGCCCGCCCAAGCGCCGCCGCGTTTAAGGCGAGAGCCGGAGCGACCAGAAATAAAGTTCGGACGTACCCACTAACCCGTCGAACGTATGGCCATGGTCCGACATGGCCGGGACACGATGAGGAAAACACATGTTTCAGAAGAACTGGCAGGAATTGATTAAGCCCGGCAAGCTCAAGACCGAAGGTGGTCATGACGCAGGCCGTACCGCCACCATCACCGCTGAACCGCTGGAACGCGGTTTCGGCCTGACCTTGGGCAATTCGTTGCGCCGCGTGCTGCTGTCGTCGCTGCAGGGCGCCGCCGTCACCGCGATCTCGATCGAGGGCGTGCTGCACGAATTCTCGTCCATCCAGGGCGTGCGCGAAGACGTCACCGACATCGTGCTCAACGTGAAGCTGATCGCGCTGCGCATGCATGCCGAAGGCCCCAAGCGCGTTTCGCTGCGCAAGCAGGGTCCGGGCGAAGTGAAGGCCGGTGACATCCAGACCAGCGCCGACATCGAAATCCTCAATCCCGAACTGGTGCTCTGCACCCTGGACGAGAAGGTGGATTTCCGCATGGAGCTCACCATCGCCACCGGCAAGGGCTATGTCCCCGCCGACCGCAACCGTCCGGAAGATGCGCCGATCGGCCTGATCCCGGTGGACTCGCTGTTCAGCCCGGTGAAGAAGGTCTCCTACAAGGTCGAGAATACCCGCGAGGGCCAGATCCTCGACTATGACAAGCTGACCCTCAACGTCGAAACCAATGGCGCCGTCACGCCGGACAATGCCGTGGCCTATGCCGCGCGCATCCTGCAGGACCAGCTCCAGGTCTTCATCAACTTCGAAGAGCCGCGCGAGCGCGCCACCGAAGAAGCCAAGCCTGATCTGGCGTTCAATCCGGTGCTGCTGAAGAAGGTGGACGAGCTGGAACTGTCGGTGCGTTCGGCCAACTGCCTGAAGAACGACAACATCGTCTATATCGGCGACCTGATCCAGAAGACCGAAGCCGAGATGCTGCGCACCCCGAACTTCGGCCGCAAGTCGCTGAACGAGATCAAGGCCGTTCTCGCGGAAATGGGCCTGCACCTGGGCATGGAAGTGCCCGGTTGGCCGCCCGAGAATATCGAAGACCTCGCCAAGCGTTACGAAGACCAATACTGATCTTTTAGAAAGCCACTCCCATGCGTCACGGCAACCAAGGCCGCAAGTTCAACCGCACCGC
>CANCMM010000165.1:0-5253 GCA_947379335.1 Alphaproteobacteria bacterium
CCGATCTGGAATGTTGTTCCGAAAACCGCGGCGGAGTGGAAGGCACTGGTGGCCGCGAACGCGGCGGAAGCCATCGCGACCCTCCCGGCGATGCGTGCAGCCCTGCATGTCAAGGTCGAGCCAACCACAATCGAGGGCGTGAAAACCTATATTGTCACGCCGGAGGTTATCCCGCCCGCCAACCGCAACCGTGTTCTCCTCTATTTCCATGGCGGCGGTTTTGTTCTGCGTCCGGGCGAGGCCGGCATAGCGGAGGCGATCGAGCTCGCCGGATTCGGCCATTTCAAGGTCATCTCCGTTGACTATCGGATGTCACCGGACTTCCCCTATCCCGCCGCGATGGATGATGCGATGGCCGTCTACCGCGCGGCGCTGAAGATGACCAAGCCGAAGAATATCGGCGTCTTCGGGACCTCGGCCGGCGGCAGCATAACCCTGGCGATGGTGCTGCGTGCCAAGACGGAAGGATTGCCGCTGCCCGGCGCCATCGCGCCCGGCACGCCATGGTCCGACATGACCAAGACAGGGGACAGCTACTTCACCAATGATATGATAGACAATGTGCTGGTTTCCAACGACGGTTTCTGGGGTGCGGCCGCGTTGTTGTACGCCAACGGACATGACCTCAAGGACCCGCAGCTTTCTCCGGTGTATGGCGACATGCACGGTTTCCCGCCGACCATCCTGACGTCCGGTACGCGCGACCTATTCTTGTCGAACACCGTGCGGGTGCATCGCAAGATGCGCCAGGCCGGCGTGGAAGCGCAGCTGCAGGTATTTGAAGGCTTGTCGCACGCGCAATATTACAGGGACATCAACGCACCCGAGACCATTGACTACAACACCGAGATCGCCCGGTTCTTTGACGCGCATCTGGGCCGCTGAATGACCGCTTTTGGCGCAAAGCGGACGTGGGGGGCCTTATGTCTGATGCCAGGGAAACCCGAGTTCCGCGAAGGGCAAAGCCAAAAACGGGCTAGCCATCGCGAGGCTTTTTGATAAGCTGACCGCGGGTCGGGCTGGGAAGATCTCACCCTATTCGGGAAAGGCTCGGCGCTTCCCCCTAGGACGGGCCGAGCCTTTTTCGCCTCCCCAGCCGTTGCCAAAGATAATTTTAGGCTGCGTTAGGCCGGCGACACGGGAGGTGCGTGGGACCTGCACCGTCCCGCCTTGTGCTCAACGATCAATCGAAACCCACACGGACGCGTTTGCTCCGCCTATCAGCAACGTCGCGCGAGGACGTTGACGGGCGGTGGAGAAATGGTAACGCTAACTTTCCGGCTCGCAAAGACGAGTGGAAGCAGAGGGGCGAGAGAATGAGACGCCACGATCTCGCAAGTGCGATGGAGGCCGCGTCAGACCACGTTACCCTGCGACAGATCAATGACCGGGACCAAACATGAAATCAGAACATGACGAATTTTCTGCGTGCGCGCGCTCTTCAGAAAAAGCCTATGGTGGCGGGCCGCTAAATCGCCGGCGCTTTATGGAAAGTGCTGCAGCGGTTGGCACAATCATGAGCCTGGATGGCAGCGCCTTGGGGGCCGCAGCCGCAGCCCAACATAACAACGGCCTTTCTGCAGATTCGCGCCTGCCCGATGGAACCGAGTTTGCCCGCTGGGAACAGCCATTGGTGTTCTCAAAGACTTATTACGTTGACAACACATCGCCCAATTCCGACGACAATGGTCCCGGCGACAAGACGCGTCCCTTCCGCACCATCAACAAGGCCGCCCAGTTGCTGCACCCCGGCGAACGCGTTGTCATTGCCGCCGGCACCTACCGTGAATGCGTCCGTCCGGCGCGCGGCGGCACGGGCCCCACGCAAATGATCAGCTATGAGGCGGCCCCGGGCGCGAAAGTCTATGTCAAAGGCTCTGAAGTCCTGAAAGACGGCTGGCAGCAGGAAACGGTTGCGGCGGGCTTTCGCGCTCCCGGGAGTCCCGCAGCCCCGGGAACCGAAGTCACTGTCTGGCGCCATGACCTTACCAGCGCAATGTTCCCCGATGCCTACAATCCCTTCGCGCTGCCCAGCATCATGGGCAGTTGGGGATGGCTGGATACCAAGGTCGCCGACTTAGGCCCATATCTTCGCCGGCGCGGGCTGGTGTTTGTGGATGGCAAACCGCTGGAGCCGATGGAACAGCTTCGCGAACTGGCGATGCCGAAGTTGCCGGCCGTTCCGGATTTTACCAAGCCACCTGCGCCGCAGCTTGGGATGCCGCCACGCCGGCGCGGCGGACCGATCATGCAGGAGGTGGGCGGTTCGCCCGACGCCCGGTTCTGGGCCGAAACTTCCGGAACGGCGATCTATATCCGCCTGGCCTCGGGCACGCCCGCCGATCACCAGATCGAGGTTACCACCCGTCAACACACTTTCGTGCCCGCGCAGAGCGGCGCGAGCTTCATCCGGGTGAAGGGGCTTACTTTCCAGCACGTCGGGAACGCTTACCCGTTCCCGCAATACGGCATGGTCTCGCTGGCTGGCGGCGATCACTGGATCATCGAGGACAATACCCTGGAATGGGCGAATGGCGCGGGGCTTGTTATCGGGATGGACGGTTATAGCCGTGGCGCACGGCAGGCGGGTGCATCGCAAATCCTGCGCCGCAACACCTTCCGCTACTGCGGTATCGAGGGTATCGGCGGCATGGGAACCACCAACACGCTGGTGGAAGACAATCTGATCGAGTGGTGCGGCTGGGCTGATGCCGAACGCGGCTGGGAAGCCGCGGGAGCGAAGTTCCACCGCGCAAAAAATATGCTGTTCCGCCGCAATGTGGTTCGGCATATGCGCCACGCGAATGCCGCCTGGTGGGACGTCGACAACGTCAACTGCCGCATCACCAAGAACATCTTTGCCGATGTTCTGACGGTCGGCGCCGCCGTCCACATGGAGATGAACCCGGGGCAAAACTCGATCGACAACAATATCATCTGGGATGTCCGCAACGCCGAGCCGGGCACGCCCGGTCAGCGTGGCTGCGCGGGATCGGGCATCTTCGACAACGCCACGGACAAGCTCATCATCGCCCAGAACCTGATTGGCCGCTGCGACAATTCCGGCATCTTTGCCATCGTTCGCCCGGATCGGGAAAATAGCGGCACGGCGACGGGCAACAATGTGGCAAACAACATTTTCGCCAAATGCGGAAAGTCCGCCATCGTCTTTCTCAATCCGGATAACAAGGCCGATGGAAATGTTTATGCCGACATGCCGAAAGAATTTCAGGGCCTGTTCGAAGGCACACCGACGCCCCAATATGACCCCGATGCCTGGCGCCATGTAAAATACCGCGATCTTGCGGCCTGGCGCGAACTGCATGGCTGGGACAAGAACTCGGTCACGGTCGAGGCGCAGGTCGATTTCGATCCCGCCACGTTGCAGCTGACCATTTCGGGCGGCAAGACGCTGCCGCGCATGCCTGCGGTCAACCAAATTCAGAACGACATGATGGGCAAGGCGACGGGAGCGACCAGAGTGGCGGGTCCGCTGGCGGACCTGTCAGGCAAGAGTTCCTGGCAAGTCGATCCCAGGTTGCTGGGATAATGGACGGGCAGGCCGGGTTGGCTATGCAAAACCGGGAATGAGATCGGGGTTGGAGATGAAAATGCACAAAGCACTGGTCTTGGCGGGATTGCTTGCACTGTGGCCGGCCGCCGGCATCGCACAGGCGCCGCCCATGGCGTTCCCCGCCGATCCTTACACAGCCTCCAGTCCCTTATCGCGAATCCATATTCCACTCGCCGAGCGTATCGCCCATGGCGCGGGGCCGAACTATCCTGCGCATCCCACGGTGCATAACGGCTCCGGACCCATGAACTACATGGCCCTGTTCGATGGCCGCGGCAACGCCGCCAAGTTCAACCTGGGCGCCAATCTTCTCTTCCTCCATCGGGGCGTGTTGCCGCCGGGCGGCGGTATCGGGGAACACTTCCACAATTATTGCGAGGAGATGTTCGTCATACTGGATGGCGAAGCGGAATTTACCATCGACAGTCGGACGTCCATCCTCAAAGGTCCGGCAGGGGCCGTGGCACGGCTTGGACACAGTCACGCCATCACCAATCAATCGGGTCGGGCGGTGCAGTGGATCAATATCAATGTCGGCCTTTTGCCTCGTTACTATGACGCATGGAATCTCGATGACGGCAGGGTGGGCGCTCCCAAGGACTCGATTCCCCAGTTCATGCACATGAACCTGGACAAGTCACTGGACCGGCCCGTGCCGGCTTTCGAAGGTGGCAAGGGAACGGCTATGTATCATCGTGGCTTGGACCCAAGCGCTTTCTATACGACCTGGTCTTACGTGGATCACCTGGCTCTGCCGCCGGGCGCCAGTGCGGGACCCGCCATCAAGCCGGATATGGCTGAAGTGTACTATGTGATCAGCGGCGAAGGCACGGCCACCATCGATGGCGAGACCGTGCCAATTCGTGCCGGAGATGCGGTGCCCGCCGCTCTGAATGAAAGCCGTAGCTTCGCCGCCACCGGACAAAACGCTCTGGAATTCATGGTGATCGGAATCGCGAAGGATTTCGAAAGCAAGAAAGCCTACATGCTGAGCAAGGAAAACCGGGAGCGTATGGCCCCGCGTTGATCTGTCCGACACGTTTGGGAAACAGCATTGTCGGCGCCGTCAGGAGACCTATGAAAACCACGATGTTCGCCAAATGGCTTCTTGCCGTTCCCTGCGCCCTGTTCTTGTGCGTGCCGGTTGCGTCCGGCCGGTCCGCTGTCCCGTCGGACGAGTGGAGCGCATACGGCCAGGGTCCGGGGAACATGCGCTATTCGCCCCTGAAGCAGGTTACACCTGTCAATGTCCACGATCTGGTGCCGGCCTGGACGTTTCATATGCGACCCGCGAGCCTGGACGTTCCGGCAGCCAATCGGCCAGCGGCAACGCCCGAAAGAGGACGGCCAGGCGGCAAATATATCGGTTCGGAAATGACGCCCCTGGTGGTGAATGGACTGATGATATTGGCGACACCTTATCGCCGGGTCGTTGCCCTGGACGCCACATCGGGCTTGCAGGTGTGGGCTTACGACTTTATGGGCGCGGACGCGCCGGCAACCAGGGGCGTCGCATATTGGCCGGGCCGCAATGGCGAAAGGCCTCGCATTATTGTCGCGACCCGCAATGGAAATCTGGTCGCACTCGACGCCGCGACGGGAGAGCTGATCAGGAAGTTCGGCACCAATGGCATCGCGAATTTAAAAACGCCTGACATGCTCAACGGTTCTCCCACTGC
>CANCMM010000166.1:0-5238 GCA_947379335.1 Alphaproteobacteria bacterium
GGTCACGTCATGAAATTCAATCGCCTGGGCCAGACCGGCTTGTATGTCTCCGAAATCTGCATGGGCACCTGGGGCTTTTCGGGCCGCAATTATTTCGGCGGCGCCATCGGCACCCTGGACCAGAAAACCGCCACCGGCTTCATCGGCCGGGCGCTGGAAGCCAAGGTCAATTTCATCGACACCGCCAATGTCTATTCCTTCGGCGATTCCGAGACCATGACCGGCCAGGCGTTGAAGGACCTTGGCGTCAAGCGCAGTGACGTTGTGCTGGCGACCAAGGTGTTCGGCCGCATGGGCCCCGGCCCCAACGACATGGGCGCATCGCGCGGCCACATCATGGACAGCGTCGCGCTGAGCCTGGAGCGGCTGCAGACCGATCACATCGATCTCTACCAGATCCATCACTCCGACCCCATCACAACGCTCGACGAGACCATGCGCGCGCTGGACGATCTCGTCCGCCAAGGCGTCGTCCGTTATGTCGGCGTCTCCAACTGGGAGGCCTGGAAGATCATGAAGGCCAACGGCATCGCCGAGCATCGCGGCCTCAGCCGCATCGTCACCAATCAGGTCTATTACTCCATCGCCGGCCGCGATATCGAGACCGAGATGGTGCCGATGATGCACGACCAGGATGTCGGCTGCCTGGTGTGGAGCCCGCTGTCCGGCGGTTACATGGCCGGCAAGTATACAGCGGGCGATGGCGTGATCCCCGATGCGGGCCGTCGCGCCAAGTTCGATTTCCCGCCGGTGGACAAGGAAAAGGCCGACAAGACCGTGCTGGTGATGCGCGAGATCGGCAAGACGCATGGCGTGTCTGTGGCGACCGTGGGCCTGACCTGGGTGCGGCAGAAACCCTTCATCACCTCCACCATCATCGGCGCCACCACCATGGAGCAGCTGAACGACAATCTGAAGTCGGTGGATTTCACCCTGTCGGCGGAAGAAATGGCACGGCTGGACGAGGTCAGTGCCGAGCGGTCGCAATATCCCTACTGGATGATCAGCCGCAACAACACCACACGCGTGCCCACCGGCGCGCCGATCACGGTGCCGGGTTCGGTGCCGCCGAAGAGCTAGGAGCGTCGGCGAAAGCGACCAAGTTAGAGAAAATTATACTCGGTAAAGAGCGGGGCGAGATCGCGGTCCCAGGGGCCGTAGTAGTTCTTCAGCATCTCTTCGGCGCGGGTATAGCCGCGGCTCACCAACTCGCGCAGGGGATTGAGGAAACCATCCTCGCTCATGCCGGCGCCGTCCAGCGCGGCGCGGCGTTTCAGACCGGCAGAAGAAATTTCCAGCATGCGATACGCCAGTTCGTGCACCGTCGCCTTGCGGAACGGCACCTTGAAGCCCTGCTTGCCGACGCCGTCGCGCAGCGCCTGGCGTTCTTCGGCGGTCCAGTCCTTGACCAGATCCCAGCAGGCGTCCAACGACTGATTGTCATAGAGAAGCCCGACCCACAGCGCCGGCATGCCGCAGATGCGCCGCCATAAGCCGCCATCGGTGCCGCGCATTTCCAGGAAGCTCTTGAGCCGCACTTCCGGGAAGATGGTGGTGAGATGATCGGCCCAGTCGCTCATCATCGGTGTGATGTGCGCCACCTCCGGTATTTCGCGGGCCAGGAACTTGCGGAAGCTCTTGCCCGCCATGTCGATATACTTGCCGTCGCGGTAGAGGAAATACATCGGCACATCCAGCGCATAGTCGACATAGCGCTCGAACGACATGCCGTCCTCGAACACCCAGGGCAGCATGCCGGCGCGGGCATTGTCCACGTCGGTCCACACCTGCGCCCGGTATGACAGGAAACCGCTGGGCCGGCCTTCGCGGAACGGCGAGTTGGCGAACAGGGCGGTGGTGATGGGCTGCAGCGCCAGGCCGACGCGGAATTTCTTCACCATGTCGGCTTCGGATTCGAAATCCAAATTCACTTGCACGGTGCAGGTGCGGAACATCATGTCCAACCCATAGGCGCCGACCTTGGGCATATATTCGCGCATGATCTTGTAGCGGCCCTTGGGCATCACCGGCACTTCGTCCAGCCGCCAGGACGGCGCAAAGCCGAAGCCCAGCACACCGACGCCGATCTCACCCGCGACCTCGCGCGTCTGATCCAGGTGCAGGTTGGTTTCGGCGCAAGTCTCATGGATGGTCTTGACCGCAGCGCCCGACAATTCGAACTGTCCACCCGGCTCCAGGCTCAACGACGCGCCGTTCTGGGCCCCCGTTCCCATAAGGCCGATGATGTTGTCGCCCTCCTTGATCGGTGCCCAGCCGAAACGCTGCATGCCTTCCAAGAGCTGGCGGATGCCCGGCTTGCCGTCATAGGCGACCGGCTTGTGGGTCTTCAGGTCGTAGACGAATTTCTCGTGCTCGGTGCCAATGCTCCAGTCCGCCTTGGGGCGGCAGCCCTTCGACAGGTGACGAACAAGGTCATCGCGGCTCTGGATCGGGCCGCTGGCGGACTGCGGAATGGACATGAATGAAGAACCCTCGGGGCCGTACTTAGGCAGCGCGCCGGATGGGCGCAAGATATCTTCATTTTCGTCTTGACTTAATTAAGTATATACGGAATCAATAGGGCATGAGTGCTCTACAAGCCCTTGCCGACCCCACCCGCCAGCGCATCGTCGAGATGCTGGCCGTGGGCGCCCTGTCCTCGGGTGAGATCGCGGGACGCTTCGCCCTGTCGCCGCCGGCAATTTCCCAGCATCTAAAAACCCTGAAGACCGCCAAGCTGGTGACCGTCCGAACCGACCGGCAGAGGCGCATCTATTCCCTGGATCCCGAAGGCGTCGGCGAAGTTTCCGACTGGGTGGCGCGCATCACCGCCTTCTGGAACCCGCGGCTGGATGCGCTGGAAGCCGCGCTGAAAAAGGACCAGCCATGAAGGGCGAGATTCTTGCCGAAAGCGCGATGCGCTTTGTCCGCGAGTTCGATGCGCCGGCGGAGAAAGTCTGGGCCTTTCTCACCGACAGCAAGAAGTTGCCGGAATGGTATGGCGAAGGCGCGATCGAACCACGCGAAGGCTGCGCCGTGGCGCTGATGGGCGGGCATGTGCGCGGCGTGGTCACCGGCTGGCGGCCGCCGCAGTTCCTTGCTTACACCTGGAATGTCTTTTCGCCGGGTGAAAACGGGTCGCGCTTTCCGATTTCCTACCTGGAATTCACCTTGGAAGAATCACGCCTGACGCTGATCCACCGCCCCATTCCGCAAGCCATGCAGAACCAGACCATGATGGGCTGGCACACCATGCTGGACCTGATTGAAGCGGGGCTGCGCGGCGACTTCCCCAAACGCAGCGATCTTTTTCCCAAAAACGCCGAACGATACGGCGTCAATATCAACAAACTCAAAGGGTAGTGCGATGGGCGACAAGGCAACCAGAATTAATGATTCCACTTTGCAGTTCGTGCGCATCCTTCCCGGACCGATCGAAAAGGTCTGGGATTACCTGACCGACGCCAAAAAGCGCGGCGAATGGTTCGCCTCCGGTCCCCTGCCCGCCAAGGTGGGCGAAAGCTTCGAAATGCGCTTCAAGCATTCCGACCTGTCGCCAAATACCGCCGCGCCGCCGCCGGAAATGGCAGAGATGGACAAGAACGGCCACCAATCCCGCAATGTCCTGCTGGCGTTCGAGCCGCCGCACCGCCTGGCCTTCACCTTCGGCGGGGAAAAGAACCCGGCCAATATCTCGGAAGTGGAATTCCGGCTGACGGAAGAAGGTGACAAGGTTCGCCTCACCCTCACCCACAGCAAGATTCCCACCGACGACTATGCCGACGGCGTGTCCGTCGGCTGGCACAGCCACCTCGACATCCTGCAGTCCCGCACGGAGGGCACGACGCCGCCGGCCTTCTGGGATGTGTGGCGGGATGCGCGAAAGATTTACGACAAGCCCTGACGGCACCGTTCCACCCAGAGGCGCAAACTGCTAGGCTTTGCGCGCGATCTGGGTGGGAACAATGAAAAAGAAAATACCCGTCGGCGGAGCAATCGCGCACGCCTATCGCTTTGTCTTCGGCAATGCGCTTGCGGTGTTCAAGGCGATCTGGCTGCCGCTCGTGGCGCAAATGGCCGTCGCGTTCCTTTTGATGAAGCGCATCGCTTTGTTCATGGCCGCGACCCAGGCGCACGATCCGGCCGCCATCGGACTATTCGGACCGTTGCTGCTGTTGATCCCGCTCGCCCTGCTGTTTTACGTCGCCCAATACACAGCCGTCACCGAACTGGCCTTGGGCCGGCCGTCCCCATCCTGGGTGGCCTTCCATTTCAACAGGCCGATGTGGCGGCTGTTGGGCGGCCTGCTTGCTGCCATTGGCGCCATCGTTGCGCTGGCCGTCGCGCTCTTTCTCGCCGGACTGATGCTGGCCTTCGGCTTCGACCTCTTGATGAAAGCCCTGCCCGGCAGCCGTCCTGTCGTCGCCATCCTGGCCGGCCTGATGGTGGGGGCCTACGCCCTGAGCTTCTTTTTCTTTGGCATCCGCTTCCTGTTCCTGCTGGCGCCGGTCAATGTGGAAGAGCAGCGGCTGGGCGTGCGGCGCAGCTGGCAATTGTCCCATCGCAATTTCTGGCGGATCCTCCTGATCACGCTGGCCATCGTCATTCCAATCGGCATCATCAACCAGGCCTTCGGCTTCTGGCTGGGCGGGTTTCCGCCCACCCCGCCATCCGGCGCCAGCAAGGAAGCTCGCGATGCGCTTCAGGCCGCCTGGCAGATCGCCCAGCTCAACCGGATGGTGGAGCACTGGTATCTGGCCCTGCCGCTAACAGCGCTCACCTTGTGGTTTCAGCTCGGCGCCGGCGCCGCCGCGCAGGTCTTCGCCTGGCGCAAGCTGACCGAGGATGACGGACTAGCTCCAATCGCCGGCGATTGACTGCCAGATCGCCAGCGCCGCCAGCGCCGCGGTGTCGGCGCGCAGGATGCGCGGCCCCAAACTCACCGGCACCACAAAGGGCAGCGCGCGCAGGGCGGCGCGCTCGGCCGGATCAAAGCCGCCTTCCGGCCCGGTGAGACTGCCGGTCGGACCGCCGCGGCTTTCGCGCGCCGCTTGCGTCATCGCCTTGGCATCGCCGCCTTCATCGCAGAACAGCAGGCGGCGGTCTTGCGGCCAGGATGCCAGCAGCTTGTCGAAGCTGATACCGGCGCGAATCTCCGGCACCGTCAACCGCTCCGACTGCTCGGCCGCTTCCACCGCATTGGCGGTCATGCGCTCTCCATTGATGCGGGTCACGATG
>CANCMM010000167.1:0-5224 GCA_947379335.1 Alphaproteobacteria bacterium
ACCTCCCACAAAAGGCACAATCTTTCATAATACTTTTTAGCCGACGCTGCGATATGAAGGTCGGCACATATTTTCGCCATTGTGTCGGTACGCTGCCACACCGTCACAATCGCCTTAGATGAAAGCAAGTAGCAAGTGCAAATTGGGAAAATTCGCTTTAGGGTAATTTTATGCCATACCCAAAATCATCACTGAGTGTTTCGTTTGATCTTGCGCTGACCGGCAAGGGCGCTCCGCCCAAGGCTGTTTACGACGCTTCGCTGGCACGCGCCGGCGATGCGCTGGACTGGCTGCGCGACCAGCACAAATCCAAATCGCTGGAGCTGCTGCAGATCCCCTCGCGCACCGACGACCTCAAGAAAGCGCAGGCCCTGGCGGCGACCATCGGCAAGGGCATGAAGACCGTGGCGGTGCTGGGCATCGGCGGCTCCAGCCTGGGTGGCCAGGCGCTGACGGTGCTGAGCAAGAAATCCACCAAGCGCGCCTTTGTCGAATTCCACGACAATCCCGATCCGCTCAGCTGGCGCGGCGTGCTCAAGCGGGTGGACAAGGGGCTGGACATCACCAAGACCCATTTCATCTGCATCTCAAAATCCGGCGGCACGGCCGAGACCCTGTCCCAGGTGCTGTCGGCGGAAGCGGCGCTGAAGAAGGCCGGGGTCAAGAACATCAAGAAGCACTTCACGATTATTACGGAGCCGCACAAGAGCCCGCTGCGCGATTTTGCGGAAAGCATCGGGGCGCCGACCCTGGATCATCCCACCGGGGTGGGCGGCCGCTATTCGGTGCTGACGGTGGTGGGGCTTTTGCCGGCGCTGATGATGAAGCTGGACGCCAAGGCACTGCGCAAGGGCGCGCAGGCGGTGTTGGACCAGACGTTGAATGCCAAGACGGCGCAGGATTCGGCCGTGGCGCGCGGCGCAGCGCTGCATCACGCTTTGGCGGAAGGCGGCAAGCTCGCCACCACCATCCTATGGCCCTATGCCGACAAGCTGGCGATCTTCGGCGGCTGGTGGCGGCAATTGTGGGCCGAGAGCCTGGGCAAGGACGGCAAGGGCTCCACGCCGGTGTCGGTGCTGGGTCCGGTGGACCAGCACAGCCAGTTGCAGCTGTTTCGCGACGGGCCGGGCAATGCGCTGTTCACCATCATGACGGTCGATACCAAGGGCGAGGGCGCCTCGGTGCCCGCCGCCCGCGCCAAGCAGATCGGCGTGCCGTATCTGGCGGGCAAGACATTGGGCGATCTGGTGGATGCCGAAGCCCGCGCCACCGCGCAGACATTGTTCAAGAATGGCCGCCCGGTGCGGGTGATCCATATGCCCCGGGTGGACGAGTTCGAAGTGGGCGCCCTGATGATGCATTTCATGCTGGAGACCATCGTCATGGGCCGGTTGATGGGGGTTGATCCGTTTGATCAACCCGGTGTCGAAGAAGCCAAGGTGCTGACCCGGCAGTATTTGGCGGAGACGTAATGGCGATCCGGCGGCTTTCCGAAGGCACGGTCAACCGCATCGCCGCCGGCGAAGTGGTGGAGCGTCCGGCCGCCGCGATCAAGGAACTGGTGGAGAATGCGATGGATGCGGGCGCCACCCGCATCGACATCGCCGCCTCCAATGGCGGCGCCGACCTGCTGCTGGTGGAAGATGACGGCATCGGCATGAGCGCCGATGACCTGCGGCTGGCGATCGAGCGGCATGCCACCTCCAAACTGCCGGTCGCCAATGGCGAAGATGATCTCTCCCACATCGTCACCATGGGCTTTCGCGGCGAGGCGCTGCCCTCCATTGGGGCGGTGGCGCGTCTCAGCCTCACCAGCCGCATGGCCGGCGGCGAGGCGGCCGAGATCAAGGTGGATGGCGGCAAGATTGAGGGCCCGCGCCCGGCCGGGTTTCTGGCCTCGGGCCAGCACGGCACCCGCGCCGAGGTGCGCGAGCTGTTCTATGCCACCCCGGCACGGCTGAAATTCCTCAAATCCACCCGTTCCGAAGACCTCGCGATCACTGACATGGTCAAACGGCTGGCCATGTCGCGGCCCGATATCGGCTTCACTTTGACCTTGGACGGGCGCCGCGCCCTGGATCTGGCCGCCGAGCCCGATTTGATGGACGGAAGGTTGCCGCGTCTGGCCCGCATCATGGGCCGCGACTTCGGCGACAATGCTGCCCGCGTCGAAGCGGGGCGCGAGGGCATTTCGCTGTCCGGTTACGCCGGACTTCCCACCTACAACCGCGCCAATGCCGCCATGCAGTTCCTGTTCGTCAATGGCCGCCCGGTGCGCGACAAGCTGCTGGTGGGCGCGGTGCGCGGCGCCTATGCCGATTTCCTGGCGCGCGACCGCCATCCGGCGCTGGCGCTGTTCCTGGACTGCGATCCCAGTTTCGTGGATGTGAATGTGCATCCGGCCAAGACCGAAGTGCGCTTTCGCGATGCCGGTCTGGTGCGAGGGCTTATCGTGGGCGCTCTGAAGCATGCCATCGAAGCCAGCGGCCAGCGCGCCTCTACCACCGTGGCGTCCTCGGCGCTGGCGGCCTTCCAGCGCCAGGCGCCGTCGCCCTTCAGTTCGCCCAACATTTTCTCCGGCGGCGGCATGCGCGAAGCGCCGGCTGCGTACGCTCCCAGTTCGGTGCCCATGTCGGTGCGGATGGAAGAAGCGCCCATTGAAACAATGGCCGATACACCGCTGGGCGTGGCGCGGGCGCAATTGCATGAGACCTATGTCGTGGCCCAGACCGCCGACGGCATCGTGATCGTGGACCAGCATGCCGCCCATGAACGGCTGGTCTATGAGCGGATGAAAAAGGCGCTGGCCAATGGCGGCGTCCACCGCCAGCCGCTGCTGATCCCTGAGGTGGTGGATTTGGACCCGTCGGAAGTCACCCGTGTCAGCAGCCGTGCCGCCGAGCTGGCGGAGCTGGGCCTGGTGATCGAAGCCTTCGGTCCCGATGCCGTGGTGGTGCGCGAAGTCCCCGCCATGCTGGGCAAGCTGGATGTGAAGGGCCTGGTGCGCGACCTGGCCGACGAGATCGCCGAGACCGGCAATGCCCTGTCCTTGAAGGAACGGCTGGAAGAAGTCTCCGGAACGCTCGCCTGCCACATGAGCGTGCGCGCAGGGCGGCGGCTGAATGCTGAAGAGATGAATGCCCTGCTGCGCGAGATGGAATCCACGCCCCATTCGGGCCAGTGCAATCACGGCCGCCCGACCTATGTCGAGCTGAAGCTGGCGGATATCGAAAAGCTATTCGGACGGCGTTAAGAACCGGAGCTTTGTCTCGCCATAGTCGCGCTCGTCCAGCAACTTGTAGCCTGGCGCGTCAATCGTTTCGCTTGCGTTCGTCTCCGCCACCAGCAGCGCATTCTCCGTCAGCCAGCCGCCATCCTTCAAACTCGCGAGAGCCTTGGGGATCAGCTCCTTGCGATAGGGCGGGTCCAGGAACACCAGGTTGAACGGCCCGCCTGCCGATGGGCCGATGGGGCCAAGGTCGGTGGCGTCGCGCCGCCAGATGCGGGTGGCGCCGGTCAGGCCCAGCGCCTCGACATTCTCGCGCTGGAGCGCACGGCTATCCGCCGAGTCATCCACCAGCAGGCACCAGCGCGCGCCCTGGCTGATCGCTTCGATCCCCAGCGCGCCGGTGCCGGCGAACAGGTCCAGCACCGCGGCGCCTTCGAGTGTAAAGCCAATGTCAAAATCCTTGTGCCGCAGCATATTGAATATAGCCTGCCGGGTGCGGTCGCTGGTGGGGCGCACGTTCATATCGTCCGGCGTCACCAGCCGCCGTCCCCCCAATGTGCCGCCCGTTATTCGCATTTCTTATAGGTGCCATTTGCCGCAACTGGCGAATAGCACGTCAAAGGGCTATAGGGCAGGGCTATGAAACACCTTCTTTTCCTGCTGGCCCTGGTGCTGGCGGCGCCCGCCGCTGCCCAGGATGCGCCCGCGCCCGCCCCGGCGCAGGATGCGCCCCAACTTAAAGTCCATGCCCGTCTTGTGGCAGAGGACAAGGCTGTCGCCCCCGGCGGCGCCATCACCATCGCGCTGGAAGAGAAGATCGCCGCGGAGTGGCACACCTATTGGAAGAATCCGGGCGATGCCGGCGCCGCGACCGAAATCGCCTGGACGTTGCCGGCGGGCTGGAAGGCCGACACGATCCAGTGGCCGCGCCCCAAGCGCCTGCCGGTCGGGCCGTTGATGGATTACGGCTATGAAGGTACGCCCTGGCTGCTGACAAAATTGACGGCGCCCGCCGACGCCGGCGGCACCGCCACCCTCAAGGCGCATGTCACCTGGCTGGTGTGCAAGCAGATTTGCATTCCCGAAGAGGCGAATCTGAGCATCGACGTTCCGGTGGGTCCGGCGGCGCATGATCCGGCAGTGGTCAAGGATTTCGCCGCGGCGCGCGCGCTGCTGCCAGTGGCCTCGCCCTGGAAGGTCACCTATGCGCTGGGCGCCGCCCTGGATGTCTATGCCGCCGCACCGTCACTGGCCGCGGCGCATCCGACGACGGCCGATTTTTTCCCTGCCCATAGCGGCCTGATCCGCAACGCCGCGCCGCAATTGGTCGGCTATGCCAAGGATGGGTTGGTGCTGCGCCTGACGCCGGCAGCGGCGCTGAAAGCCGGCAGCGCCATTGAAGGCTTGCTGGTGCTGACATCCTCGGATGGTTCGGTGCAGGCGTTGGAGGTCAACGCCGCGCCCGGCTCGGTGCCGACCGCCGAATTCACTGCCCCCAGCGGCGGCGGCGACATCACCCTGTGGCTGGCGATCGCATTCGCCTTCTTGGGCGGGATCATCCTGAACGTCATGCCCTGCGTACTGCCGATCCTGGCGATGAAAGCGCTCTCCGTCGCAACCCACGGCCAGCATGGCCGCAGTGAAAGCTTTTCCTATGCGCTGGGCGCGGTGCTGTCCTTTGCCGTGCTGGGACTGGCCATTGTGCTGCTGCGCTCCGGCGGGGCCGCCATCGGCTGGGGCTTCCAGTTGCAGTCGCCCATCGCGGTGGCGGGCTTTGCACTTCTCGTATTCGCGGTCGGATTGAATTTGTCAGGCCTATTCGAAGTCGGCAGCGTCACGGCGGGCGAAGGCCTTGCCGGCCGCGGTGGTCTGGTGGGCGCTTTCTTCACCGGCGTACTGGCGGTGGCGGTGGCCGCGCCTTGCACCGCGCCCTTCATGGCGGCGGCGCTGGGTTTTGCCCTGACGCAAGGCGCCTTGCCGGCGTTGGCGGTGTTC
>CANCMM010000168.1:0-5194 GCA_947379335.1 Alphaproteobacteria bacterium
ACACTCTGGTTGGCCGGATTGAACAACGCCCGAACCATGCCGTAGATCAAGGGATCGGGCGCACTGTCGCGCGTCACCCAATAGGCGCGGGTGGAAACCGTTTCCACCGCGCCGCCGCCGCCCGGATAGGCGCCGGCGGGAATGACGGCGCGCTCCAGTTGCGGCACGGCCTGGATCAACCGGTCGCGGCCTTCGCCGTCGATGGGCGCCAGCCGCGCGACATGATCGGCCAGCAAATTCTTCACCGAATCCAGCGGCACACCCGCGACGGTGAAATAGGCGTCGATCTTGCCATCGCGCATCATCTGGCCCGCATTGTCGTCGGAGACGATCTCGCGCACCCGCACCCGGTAAGCGTCCAGGATGGCGCGGCTGCGCACCACGCCGCCGCTGCCCGGCGGCCCCAGCAGCACGCGCTTGCCGCGCAAATCACTCACCGACTGGATGCTGGATTTGGCCGCCACCACCAGATGGGCTTCTTCGGGAAACAAGGCGGCGATCACCCGCAGATGCCGCGCCGGACGGCGGAAGGCGCCCTGGCCCGCCACCGCAGCGGCGATCACGTCGCCATCGGCGAAACCGGAATCCACCGCGCCGCTGTTGACGGCCCGCAGATTGTCGGCCGCGCCCTGGCTGGTGCGGGCCGACAGGATGACGCCGGCCGGACCGCACACCGTGGCGGTATCGCAGCGGCCCACGCCCAGGGGATGGCTGATCACCCCGGCCATGGCCTGGCCGACGGGAAAATAGACGCCATCGGTGGAGCCGGTGGCGATCTGGAAGGAAATGCGCATCGGCCCGGCATCGGACAGGCCCATCTTGCCGCCGGTCACCAGCGCGCCAACCACCAGCGCCACAAAGGCGAGCAAGGCGATCAGGGCTGCAAGACGCTGCGACATGATCCGAAAGGTTAACCTTTTATTGCGTCAGGACTGGGGTGTTTAACGGGTATTAACGGCGCGAATCCGCTTGCTTCTATATGGGCCCATATACTTAAGGGTTTGTTGACTGGGGTACTGGCACTCTGCGCGCAGCGATTTTCGAGGCTGCCCCCCAATGGCTTTCAAGCCCGCCACCCGTATTTCCCTGGCCATCATGCTGCTGGGCTCTTCCGCCATCGGCGCCCAGGCCGGTTGGTTCTCCTCGTCCACGAAGGACGCGAAGGATGAAAAATCCGCCCCTGCTGCGTCCGGCACCAACCTGGAAACCAGCATCCAGCAGGCACAGGCGCTGCGTCTGTCGGGCAATTATGCCGAAGCGGTCAAGCATCTGTCGCAGCTGATGATGGTGGCGTCCGACGATCCGGGCGTGGTCAGCGAATATGGCAAGACCCTCGCCGCGATGGGCCGCGCCCAGGATGCGGTGAACTTCCTCACCCGCGCCGGACAATTGCAGCCCACCGACTGGACCGTGTTTTCGGCGCTGGGCGTGGCCTATGACCAGATCGGCAACCAGAAGGACGCGCAGGGCGCCTATGAACATGCCCTGGCCCTGAAGCCGGGCGAGCCCAGCGTGCTGAGCAACTACGCCCTGTCGCGCATGCTGGCCAATGATCCGGTCATGGCCAGGAACCTGGCCGGCCGCGCCGAAATCGCCAATACGAGCGCCCACGACACCAAGATCGCGGCCAATATCGCCCTGATCCGTTCCACAGCGCCCGAAGCGCCCGGCGCCTCCTATGCGGTCAACACGCCCGCGCCGATGCCCAGCATGGCCCCGCCGCAAGCCGTGCCGCGCATGCCGGTCGCGTCCAACTCCATCGGCGCGCCGCGTCCGCTGGCTGTCCCGAATAACGGCATGATCGAAGCCACGCCGCAGATGGCCCCTCAGATGGCGCAGAATGGCAGCGTGGTGATGCAGCGCGTGCCCGCCGATCCTCTGGCCGGCCCCGTCTTCGGCCCGGCGATCAGCGCCGCCAAGGCGCCCCGCCCGCTGACGCCCAAGAAGGCCGTCGCCAAAGCCGAAGTAAAAAAAGGCGAGGCCCTGGACATGAGCACCGCCCGCTCGGAAAGCCCCAAGCCTGCGGCCATGCCCGCTTCCGCCACCGCGCCTGGTGTGAAAAGCGCCGCCACCCAGGCGGAAGATCTTCAGGCCCGCGCCGAAGCGCTGGCCAAGCAGCTGACCAACAAGCCCGCGGCCATCGCCGCCGCCAAAGCCGAAGCCAACAAGCCCAGCGCCCCGCATGTCTTGCCGGAAAAGACGGCTGCAACCGGGCCGGTGAAGGCCGCCGAGGCCAAGCCCGCCGTGCCTGCCCCGCATTTGCTGCCGGCAAAGACCGCCGCCGCCCCTGCTCCGGCCAAAACAGCCACAGCGCCCGCGCCCAAGGTTGCGCCGCAGCCCGCGGCCAAGACCGCCGCCGCCAAGCCGAAGGACTCCGTCCCGGCCCTGCGCGTCAGCTCCAGCGCTTATTAGCCAAAGGCACAATCCAAAGACGAAAGGCGCGGATACTCTCCGCGCCTTTTTTCTTACACGGCTATTCCGCGCGAGGGATTTTGTGGCCTGAGCAGGAGCGCGGAGCGATGTGGGCGAATAGCCCATGAGCGATCGCGCGACGAACTCAGGACGCAAAAGACCCGCGCGGCTAATGCAGGGTGGCGCGGATCTGGATAATCGCCGGGCCCAAGATCACGATGAACAGGCACGGCAGGAAGAAGATGATCATCGGCACGGTCAGCTTGGCGGGCAGCGAAGCGGCCTTGCGCTCGGCTTCCTGCATGCGCATCTCGCGGTTTTCGTTGGCGGTGACGCGCAGCGCCTGGCCCAGCGGGGTACCGTATTTCTCGGCCTGGTTCAGGGCGGTGGCCACCGACTTGACGCCGGGATGGCCGCAGCGCTTGGCCAGATTGTCGAAGGCCGCGCGGCGGTCCGGCAGGTAGCTGAGTTCGGCGGTGGTCAGCGCCAGTTCCTCGGCCAGCTCGGCCGACTGGGTACCGATTTCGGCCGCCACCTTGGTAAAAGCCGATTCGATGGACATGCCCGATTCCACACAGATCAGCATCAGGTCCAGCGCATCGGGGAAAGCGCGCATAATGGACTGCTGGCGGCGCTGGATCATGTTGCCCACGAAAAGGTCGGGCAGATAGAAGCCGAGCAGCGCACCGGCAAAGGCGGCGCCGATCTTGGTCATCGGCGACCATTCCAGATGCAGGATCAGGAACAGGTAAAACAGAACCACGCCGAACAGCACCGGCGGCATCACAAAGCGGAAGAACATGAAGGTGATCAGCGGCGCCTGGCCGCGATAGCCGGCGCTCGCCAGCTTTTCCTTGGAGTGCTCGCCTTCCAGGACATTGCCCAGCTTGAAGCGGTCCAGTGTCGCCTTCATGTAGCTGGTCGGTTCGACACGCAGCGCGCCGCGCTTGGCGTTCAGCACCGCGTGGTGGCGGGCGCGCAATTCCTCGCGGCGCTTGGCCACCGATTTCAGCCGGTCGTCCAGCCCGTTGGTTTCCAGCAGCGGAATGCCCAAGGTGACCACCGTGGCGAAGGCAAAGATGCCCACGAACAGGGTGATCAGGAAGCTTTTGTCGAACAGGAGGTTCATCAGATTGTCCATCAGTCCCTCCTCAATGTTTGAAGTTGATCATTTTGCGCATCACCGTGATGCCCGTGGCCATCCAGATCAGGCAGGCCGCCAGCATCAGGTTGCCCAGCTTTTCAGTGAACAGCCGGCTGATATAGGCGGGGGTGGTGATATAGACGATGCCCATCACCGCAGGCGGCAGCGAGCCGATAATGGCGGCGCTGGCCTTGGCTTCCGACGACATCGCCCTGATCTTGCCCTGCAGGCGCTTGCGGTCGCGCAGCACGAAGGCGAGGTTGCCCAGCGCCTCGGACAGGTTGCCGCCCGACTTGCCCTGGATGGTCATCACGATGGCGAAAAAGCCCACTTCCGGGGTGGGCATGGATTCCATCATCCGCTTGAGCGCCTGTTCCATGGTGACGCCGACTTTGGTGCTTTCCACCAGGTTGTGGAATTCGCTGCCCACCGGGTTGGGGGCTTCGCGCGCCACGATGCGCAGCGCTTCGTTGGTGGGAAGGCCCGATTTCACCGACCGCACAATGACGTCGATGGCGGGGGCAAAATTCTCGGTGAACTTCTTCTTGCGGCGATTGGTAAGGAAGCCCAGCACCCAGCGCGGCAACCCCAGTCCCACGACGAACACCGCCATCGCGATGATCAGCGGCTGCTGATGGGTGGCGATGGCCAGGCTGGCCGCCATGGCGGCCATGATGCCGCAGATCATCCAGAAGCTGCGGGGACTGGTCTTGGGAAAGCCCGCCTGCTCCAGCCGGCGGCGCATGGTGGGCTTTTCTTTCTTGGCGGCGCGGTTCTTTTCCACGTCTTTCAACATGGACGCGACATTCTTGCGCTTCTGGGCGCTGTCCTGCTGGGGCGTCAGCGCACGGCCGCGAGCGGCGCCCGGCGGCTTGGCCACGGCGGCGACGCGCTTCTGGGCCTTTTCATTGCCGCCGGTGAACGCGAACGCCACGCCCCCGAGCGTGAGCGCAAACAGGATGCCGACCAGGAAAATCATTGGTTGACCTTGTCGAGCGCGTCGGCCAGCTCTTTTTCCAGATTGTAGTAGCGGGCGCGCTCCCAGAAATTTGGGCGCACGATGCCGGTGCCCATATGCTTGCCCTTCAGGCGGCCGGTCTCGTCCTCGCCCTGAATCTCGTACGTGACAAGATCCTGGGTGATAACGACTTCGCCTTCGGTGCCGATCACTTCGGTAATGCGGGTGATGCGGCGCGAGCCGTCGCGCATGCGCTCGGCCTGGATGATGACGTCGATCGAACCCACGATCATTTCGCGGATGGTCTTCATCGGCAGCGCGAAGCCGCCCATGGTAATCATGGATTCCAGGCGCGACATGGCTTCACGCGGGCTGTTGGCGTGGAGCGTGCCCATGGAGCCGTCATGACCGGTGTTCATGGCCTGCAGCAAGTCGAACGCCTCGGGTCCGCGCACTTCGCCCACGATGATGCGTTCAGGGCGCATACGCAGGCAGTTGCGGACCAGGTCGCGCATCGAGATCATGCCCTGGCCTTCCAGGTTGGGCGGGCGGGTTTCCAGGCGCACCACATGGGGCTGCTGCAGCTGCAGTTCGGCGGCGTCTTCGCAGGTGATGACGCGCTCTTCGGTATCGATATAGGCGGTCATGCAATTCAGCAGCGTGGTCTTGCCCGAACCGGT
>CANCMM010000169.1:0-5192 GCA_947379335.1 Alphaproteobacteria bacterium
GGGCGCCCATGCGCTTGGCGCCTTCATCGTGGCGGGACCCGAAGGCTTTGAAAAAGCGCAGTACCGCAAGTTCAACATCAAGAGCGACGAACTGGCCCCCGGCGACGATTACGCCATGATGCGCGAGGTCTTGAGCCGCCGCTTTGCCCGCATGGTGAAGGAAGAGGCCGAGGACACGCCCGACACGCACTGGAAACGGCCCGACCTGGTGCTGATCGATGGCGGGCCTGGCCAGCTGTCCATCGCCTGCCAGGTATTTGCCGATCTGGGCGTGGAAGACGTGGCGCTGGTGGGCATCTCCAAGGGGCCGGACCGCGACGCCGGCCGCGAGCATTTCTATATGCCAGGCAAGGAGCCCTTCCGCCTCGATCTCAAAAGCCCGGTTCTGTACTATCTGCAACGGTTGCGCGACGAAGCACATCGTTTTGTCATCGGCGGCCATCGCAAGAAGCGCAGTGCCGCCATCGGCGTCAATCCGCTGGACGAGATCGCCGGGGTGGGCGCGGGCCGCAAGCGGGCCCTGTTGCAGCATTTTGGTTCTGCCAAGGCGGTATCGGCCGCCAGCCTGACCGATTTGTCAGCTGTGGAAGGCGTCAGCGCCACCCTGGCCAAGAAAATCTTCGATTTCTTTCACCCCAGCGCGTGACGTAAAGGCCAGAGCAGTTCTAAACTGATTGCATGTTCGCCCTGCCCAATGCCCTCACCATCATGCGCATCGTCCTGGTGCCGATTTTCGTGACCGCCTTCGTCATGCCGGGCGATGCGGCGCGGCTGGTGGCCTTTGCGGTATTCGCCCTGGCGGGGATCAGCGACTGGCTGGACGGCTTTGCCGCCCGCAAGCTGAAGGCCGGATCGGATTTCGGCCGCATGCTGGATCCCATCGCCGACAAGGTGCTGGTGGCGGTGGCGCTGATGATGCTGGTGGCCGAAGGCACCTTCCGCAAGGATATTCCCGGCACCGGCGAAAGCGTCTTCAGCCTGCTGCGGCTGGTGCCTGCGCTGATCATCCTGTCACGCGAGATACTGGTATCGGGCCTGCGGGAATTTCTCGCCGGTACCCGCGTCAGCGTGCCGGTCACCAATGTCGCCAAGTTCAAGACCGCGGTGCAGATGATCGCCATCGGCGCCATGATCCTCACCCCGCTGGCCAGCACATATGCGCCGGACCTGCCGGGCAAAACCTATACCGGCATCGCTTACATCCTGCTGTGGGTGGCTGCCGCCCTGACCGTCTATACCGGCGTAATCTATTTCAGGAACGGCATGGCCTATTTGCGCCCCGGCGTAACGCCGGATAGTTAGGCCGAAACCGTGGCCACGCCGCGGACTTCATCCGCATAAGCGTTCATCAGCGTTTCCGTCAGCGTGCCGGGTTTGAATTTGTAGGGCCCGATCTCCGACACCGGCGTGACTTCCGCCGCCGAACCGGTGAGGAAGCATTCCGTGAAGTTGTTCATCTCTTCCGGTTCGATATGGCGTTCGATCACGCGCACCCCGCGCGCCTTGGCGATGGTGATCACCGACTGGCGGGTGATGCCATTGAGGAAGCAATCCGGATCGGGCGTATGCAGCACGCCGTCCTGCACGAAGAAGACATTGGCGCCGGTCGCCTCCGCGACATAGCCGCGATAGTCGTACATCAGCGCATCGGCATAGCCCTTGGCTTCCGCCTCATGCTTGGAGATGGTGCAGATCATGTAGAGACCGGCCGCCTTGGCATGCACCGGTTCGGTATCGGGTGCGGGCCGGCGCCAGCGGGAAATATCCAGCCGGATGCCTTTCAGCTTTTCGGCCGGGCTGAAATAGGACGGCCATGGCCAGCAGGCGATGGCGACATGGATGGTCGTGTTCTGCGCCGACACCGCCATCATTTCGCTGCCGCGGAACGCCACGGGCCGCAGGTAACCGTCCTTGATGTTCTGCACCGCGGCCGCATCGATGCAGGCCTGGTTGATCTGGTCCTGGGTAAAGGGAATCGTCATCCCCAGGGTTTCGGCCGACTTGAACAGCCGCGCCGTATGTTCCTTCAGCTTGTAGATGGTGCCGTTGTAGATGCGCTGCCCCTCGAACACGCAGGAGCCGTAATGCAGACCATGGGTCAGCACATGGGTCTTGGCGTCCTTCCAGGGCACCAATTTGCCGTCATACCAAAGGGCACCGTCGCGCTGGTCGAAAGGGATCACGTCTGCCATTGAAAACGTCCTCAACACGAACCCGGGCGGGCTTGCCCGCCTTTGTGGGAGGGCCTAGTTTTTCTGTCATGTATTGCAGCATGTCCGGCGCGAAAACCGCAAGGGTCACAAGGGCTTTTTGGCCCCCTGCCGGGGCATGGCTGCCATGAGTTTGCCCCCGAATACGCCCATGAATGGACTGGGATCGGACGAACCACACCTTTTGGTGGTGGATGACGACGAGCGTCTGCGCGCCCTGCTGCAGCGCTATCTGTCCTCCAACGGTTACCGGGTGACCGCCGCGCCGGGTGCCGCTGATGCCCGCGCCCTGATGAAGAGCATGGAATTCGACCTGCTGATCCTGGACGTGATGATGCCAGGCGAATCCGGCCTGGACCTGACCCAGAGCGTGCGCAAGGACAGCGCGGTTCCCATCCTGATGCTGACGGCGCGCGGCGATCCCGCCGACCGCATCGCCGGGCTGGAACTGGGTGCCGACGATTACCTGCCCAAGCCATTTGAGCCGCGCGAACTTTTGTTGCGCGTCAATTCCCTGCTGCGCCGCTCAGCCCCGCCCGAAGCGCCCGCGGTCGGCCCGGTGCGCATGGGCGAGGCGGTGTTCGATCCCGCCAACTCGCGCCTGGTGCGCGGCGGCAAGCCGGTGAAACTGACCGGCGCGGAAGCCGCCCTGCTGCAATTGTTCGCCACCCATGCCGGGCGTCCGTTCAGCCGCGGCGAACTGTGCAAGCGGCTGAACGTGTCGCTGGAACGGTCCATCGACGTGCAGGTAACGCGCTTGCGCCGCAAGATCGAGGAAGACCCCAAGCTGCCGCTCTACCTGCAGACGGTACGCGGGGTTGGCTATATGTTGGTTCCAGATCGTGGATAGGTCCGTGGCGCCAACCCTGTTTTTTAATAGCCCCAATGCGGGCGCATTGGGGCGTGGCTACATGCTGGTGCCCGATCGTGGGTGACGGCTTTTCCGTCAAGCGCTTCCTGCCGCGCGGGCTGTTCGGCCGCTCGCTGATCATCATCGTCGCGCCGATCGTCATCCTGCAGGCGATCATCGCCTATGTGTTTTTCGAGCGCGACCTGGATACCACCACCCGCCGTCTGGCCCGCGACGTCGCCGCCGACATGGCACTACTGGTGTCGCTGGAAGACACCCATCAGGGCGTCGAGCGCGAGAATCTGCGCGCCCTGGCGGCGCGCCAGCTCAACTACCGCATCCGCTTCCTGCCACGCGAAGACATCGCGCCCTATCGCGGCAAGCTGACCAGCACCATCGATCTGGCGCTGGACGATATCCTGGAACAGCGCATCGGCAGTGACCGGGATTTCCGCACCGCCCGCATCGGCGATGATTTCGAGATCCGGGTGGATGTGAAGGACGGCGTGCTGGCGGTGCTGGTGCCGCGCGACCGCGTCACCGTTTCCAAGCCGGATATCTTCATCCTCTGGATGGTGGGCTCTTCGCTGCTGCTGATGGGCATCGCCATCCTGTTCCTGCGCAATCAAGTGCGGCCGATCGAGCGGCTGGCCCGCGCCGCCGACAGTTTCGGCAAGGGCCGCGCCGTGCCCGACTTCAAGCCCTATGGCGCCACCGAAGTCCGCCGCGCCGCCCAGGCCTTCATCACCATGCGCGACCGGCTGGAGCGCCATGTCACCCAGCGCACCGAGATGCTGGCGGGGGTCAGCCATGACCTGAAGACGCCGCTGACGCGCCTGAAGCTTGCGCTGGCGATGATGGAGGGCGATCCAGAGACGGGGGCCATGCGCGCCGACATCGCCGAGATGGAGCATATGCTGGACGAATATCTGGCCTTTGCCCGCGGCGAAGGCGGCGAGGAAAGCGCCGTCACCGACCTGGGCGAAATGGTGCGTGACGCCGCGGCTGCCGCCGCCAGGGCGCGCCAGCGCGACGGCATCACGGTGACAGCGCCCAATCACATTGATGTCAGCGTCAAGCGCGCGGGCCTGCGCCGGGTGCTGGCCAACCTGCTGGACAATGCCCTCAAGCACGGCACCAAAGTGGCTGTCACACTGACGCAGGAAGACCGGGTGGTGGAAATCGCGGTGGAAGACAACGGCCCCGGCATCGCACCGGACCGCCATGAAGAAGCCTTCCGCCCCTTCCGCCGCCTGGACCAGGGCCGCAACCTGCAAAGCGGTGGTTCGGGCTTGGGTCTGGCCATCGCCCGCGACATCGCCCGGGCGCACGGCGGGGATATCCTGCTGGATAAAAGCGCGCTGGGCGGCCTGAAGGCGACGATACGATTGCCTGTCTAGTTCGATCGTGGGCCGCTGCCGCTCGCTTGTGCTCGCGGCGTTCGCCGTTTTCGCAGGTCCACTGGACCTGCTCATGCGCTTCGCGCAACACGGCTCACTAACGCAGCTCTTCGGCCCGCTTGCGTGCGGCGCGTACGGCCCGCTTTATCAACGGCGTCAGCCCGTCATTGGCCATCAGCACCGACAGCGCCGCCGCCGTCGTGCCGCCGGGGCTGGTGACGGCTTCGCGTAGGGCCGACGCCGAAGATTTGTCCGCTGCCAGCAAGGCACCGGCCCCAGACACCGTGGCGCGGGCGAATTTTTCGGCCTGGGCGCGCGGCAGACCTTCGGCCATGCCGGCTTCGGTCAGGGCTTCCACCATCAGGAACAAATAGGCGGGCCCGGAGCCCGACACCGCCGTGACGCTATCGATCAGCTTTTCCTTGGCTACCCATTCGGTAACGCCCAGCGCCGACAGCAAGGATGCGGCGCGCTTCTTGTCCGCCGCCGACGCGCCCTTGGCGGCATAGAGTCCGCTGATGCCCGCGCCGATGGCGCCCGGCGTATTGGGCATGGCGCGGATGATGCGCGCTTTGCTTCCCCACGCCCTGGTCAGCGCCGCGACCGAAGTCCCGGCCGCGATGGAAATCATCAGCGCGCCGTTCGCTGCGAAGTTCGCCAGCGCGGGGGTCTCGCCTTTCAGCACTTGCGGTTTGATCGCCACCAGGCAGACCGACGGCTTGGTTTTCACCT
>CANCMM010000170.1:0-5136 GCA_947379335.1 Alphaproteobacteria bacterium
GCGCCTTGCGTGTCGGTCCCGACAGCGCCGGCGCCGCACCGGGCCCGGCCTGTTACGCGCTGGGCGGCACGCGCCCCACCGTCACCGACGCCAATGTGGTGCTGGGCTTCCTGAATCCCGCGCATCTGCTGGATGGCGACATGCTCATCAGCATCGACGCCGCCAAGGCCGCGATTCGCGAACATGTGGCCGGGCCGCTGGGTTTGGAATTGCACGAAGCGGCCTGGGGCATTCATGTCGTGGCCGATGCCGCCATGACCCGCGCCATCCAGGCGGTGTCCAGCGAAATCGGCCGCTCGCCCGGCGACTTCGCCATGGTGGCGTTCGGCGGCAATGGCGCGGTGCATGGCGCAACTTTGGCCGCCCATGCCGGCATTTCGGAAATCATCATCCCTCCGGCGTCGGGCGTTTTCAGCGCTTTGGGCCTTTTGTTCGCGCGCATCCAGCACCGGCTGGTGGCGGTGTGCTGGTACGATATCGACAAAGCCGATTGCGCCGCCCTGAACACAAGCGCCGAAAAGCTGTTCGAAGATGCCGCCGCCATGATGGCAGGCGAGGGCGTGTCTCTGGACAGAAGCGAACTGCAATTCACCCTGGAACTACGCTATGGCGGCCAGAGTTCGGAACTGGGCATCCCGGTGAAGGACAGTGTGCTGACCCCGGCCGCGCTGGCCACCGCCGCCGAACAGTTCCATGTCGAGCACGAACGCACCTATGGCTATTGCAACCGCACGGAGCGGGTGCAGATCGTCAATTTGCGCCTGCGCGCCCGCAGCCTGGAACGGCAGGCGCATTTGCCCTCACCGGCGGCGCTGCGCCGCAAATCCGCCAGCGCCGCATCCGTGGCGCGGCCGGTCTATTTCGGCCCGCAGTCGGGGTGGGTGACCACCAAAGTGATCCGCCGGCAGGACCTGACGCAGACGCCGCAGCCCGGGCCGCTGATCGTGGAGGAATATGACACCACCATCATCGTGCCGCCGGACGCCCAGGTTCATGCCGCGCAGGGCACGGTCCGCATCCGCCTGGGGAAAGGCTGAGCCATGGCGAGGGACGCAATCCGCCTGGAATTGATGAAGAACGCCTTCGCGGCCATTGCCGACGAAATGGCGGCCACCGTCATCCGCACCGCCCGGTCCTCGGTTATCAAGGAAGCGATGGATTTCTCTACCGGCCTCCTGGACCCGCAAGGCAATCTGGTGGCACAGGGCCTGTGCCTGCCGGTGCATATGGGCTCGTTCCCGCCGACCCTGAGCGCGGTGCTGGAAAAATTCACCGGCGACATCCATCCCGGCGATGTCTTTGCCCTGAACGATCCCTATGACGGCAACGGCCTGCACCTGCCGGACATCTTCGTCTTCCGGCCGATCTTCTTTGAAGGGCGCTTGCTGGCCTATGCCGCCGCCATCGGGCACCAGACCGACATCGGCGGCCGCGTCGCCGGCGGCAACGCCTGCGACAATACCGAGATATTCCAGGAAGGGTTGCGCATCCCGCCCTTGCGCATCATCGCCCAGGGCAAGCCGGATGACACCTTCTTCGACATCCTGCGCCTGAATGTTCGGGTGCCCGATACCGTGATCGGCGATGTGCAGGCCACCATCGCCGCCTGCACCCGCGGCGAACGCGCCCTGATCGCACTGGCCGCCAAGCATGGCGCCGAGACAATCGTCGCGGACATGGCGAGCCTGCTGGATTATTCCGAAACCCTGACCCGCGCCGAACTGGCGGCCTTTCCCGACGGCACCTGGGAGTTCGAGGATTTCCTGGATGATGACGGCTTCAGCGAGGACGCCATCCGCATCTTCGCCAAGGTGATCAAGAAGGGCAGCGACATCACGGTGGACTTTACCGGCACCTCACCCCAGGTGAAGGGCTCGATCAACCTGCCCATCGCCATGACCCAGTCCTGCGTCTACGCCTGTTTGCGTTCGGTGATGGATCCGGGCCTTCCCACCAATTCCGGCTTTATGCGCCCCATCAAGGTCATTGCGCAGCCATCCTCCATCGTCAATCCGACCTCGCCGGCGCCGGTGGCGGCGCGCGGGCTGACCTCGATGCGGGTGACCGAAGCCATCTGGGGCGCACTGGCCCGCATGTTGCCGGATAAAGTGTTCGCCTGCGGTGCGCAGGGCGATTTCGGCGTCACCATCGCCGGCTATCGCGCCGAAGGACGGCCTTTCGTGCTGCTGGAGTTTCTGTTCGGCACCTGGGGCGGACGGCCCAACAAGGACGCCATCGATGCGCTGTCGTCGCTGGCGGTGAACTATTCCAACACCCCGGTGGAGATCGTGGAGCGCGAGCAGCCCATCCGGATCGAGGAATATGGTTTCCGCCAGGATTCCTGCGGTGCCGGCAAATATCGTGGCGGCCTGGGGATGGTGCGCGAGTACCGCCTGACCGGCGTGGACGAGGCGGTGTTGCAGGTTCGCAGTGATCGCCAGAAATTCCAGCCCTATGGGCTGAAGGGTGGCAATCCTGGCGCCAATGCCGGC
The DNA here is from genome assembly GCA_947379335.1 of Alphaproteobacteria bacterium. Classification (GTDB taxonomy): domain Bacteria; phylum Pseudomonadota; class Alphaproteobacteria; order Micropepsales; family Micropepsaceae; genus Rhizomicrobium. The sequence goes on from CANCMM010000170.1 coordinate 2,493, forward strand.
AATGTCTTCCACGATGCGGACGGCAAGCGCAGCGCCCTGCCGGGTAAATTCATGCGCACCTTCAGGCGCGGCGAGACCTATCGCGCCGAGCTGGCGGGCGGCGGGGGCTGGGGCGATGCCTATGCCCGAAGCCCCGAACTGGTGTGGCAGGACGTGCTGGACGAGAAAGTCTCGCGGCAAAGCGCCGCCCGCGATTATGGCGTGTCGATCGCTGCGGATGGCACGCTGGATGTGGCGGGCACCGAACGCTTGCGCCTGGCACGGAGAGCCGCGGAGTGAGAAATTTAAAGTGAGCCTGGACCGTATCGATACCCCGGCGCTGCTGCTGGACCTGGACAAGATGGAGGCCAATATCGCCCATATCGCGGCCCGCTGCCGCGAATATGGCGTGAACTGGCGGCCGCATTTCAAGAGCCACAAGACCACCCAGATCGCCAAGCTGCAGATCGCGGCGGGGGCCATCGGCGTCACCTGCGCCAAGCTGGGCGAGGCCGAAGTGCTGGCCGATGCCGGCATCACCGATATCCTGATCGCCAATCAGATCGTCGGGCCGCTGAAGATCGCGCGCCTGATGAAGCTGCTTACCCACGCCGACGTCATCGTTTCGGTGGACAGTACAGAAAACATCGCGGAACTGGCGGCGGGCGGCAAAAAGCTGCGGGTAGTGATCGAGGTCAATACCGGCATGAACCGGGCAGGCGTCGAGCCGGGCGCACCTGTCGTGGCTTTGGCCAAGGAAATCGCGCGCTATCCGAACTTGCGCTTTTTCGGGGTGATGAGCTGGGAAGTGCATGCCGCTGCCATTCCTGATCCGTCGGTCAAGGAAAAGACCACGGCGGAAGCAATCGGCAAACTGACCGCCAGTGCGGATGCCTGCCGTGCGGCGGGGTACGATGTCTCAATCGTCAGCTGCGGCGGCACCGGCACCTTGCTCTATTGCATGCAGCAGCCCGGTGTTACCGAAGTGCAGATCGGCGGCGCCATCTTCAACGACGAACATTACCGCCTGCATTTCGGCGTCACCCTGCCGCAGTCGCTGACCATCCTGACCACGGTCACCAGTCGCCCCAATCCCACACGCGTGGTGGTAGACGCCGGCCGCAAGGCGATGAGCTGGGATGCCGGCATGCCGCGCGCCCTGGATGTGCCTCCCGTGGCATCGCTGAAGCTGTCGGCGGAGCATGCCCAGCTGGAACTGGAAGCGCCCAGCGCCACGCCCCACATCGGCGACCGCGTACAGTTCGTGCCGGGCTACACCGACACCACCATTCACCTGCATGAAGAAATTATCGCCTTGCGCGGCGGTGAGATCGAAGCAGTGTGGAAGGTTACTGCGCGCGGCAAGATCAAGTAGCGACGGTTAGTGCGCGCATGCGCTTTTCCATCCCTCTCATGATTCATTAACTGCGTTTTTCGCGTGGTGCCCACCTTTGCTCTTTTGAAGAAAGTTCCATGCGTACGGAACTTTACACTCGAAGTTAAGAGTTCCCGTTTACGCTGTCTCACATCCTGAAGTTGCAAAAAGCAACAGGGATGTGGGGTAGATGACATGACAATGACAGCGCAAAAGGCGCCGGATTTGGCGTCAGAACAACGGGCCGACGAACGCGTGAAGCTTCGCCTGGAAGGCAAGCTTTTCCTGCCGGCCGAAGAAACCACCTTCGAGTGCATCATCGTGGACTTGTCCGCAGGCGGCGCCGGCATCTACTGCGCCGAACCGCCGCCGCTGAACAGCTTTGTCGTCCTGTATGTGAACGGCTTTGGCCGTTTCGAAGGTGTCGCCACGCGTTATGTGAAGGGCGAGCTGGGCCTGCGCTTTGTCTGCAAGGACGCCAAGCGCAAGCGCCTGATAGAGGACCTGGACAACTATGTGAAGGAAGGCATGCTGGGCATCACCCGCCTGCGCCGCTTCCAGCGCAGCGCGCCGCGCGCCCCCATCGACCATTTCATCCGCACCAACGGCAGCGTCGTGCCCTGCGAGCTGCTCGATATATCCCTGCAGGGCGTGTCGCTGCGGACCAAGGTGCATCCGCCCATCGGCGAAGTCATCGAGTTGGGTGCGACCAGGGGTTGGGTGATCCGTCATTTCGACGACTGTATCGGCGTCCAGTTCCTGCAGCGCCCGATCCCCGGCGCATCCGATGTCCGCTGACCGCTCCATCCGCTGCCTGAGCGCGCTCAGCGGCGCATCGTCCAACCGCGTCCTGAACCTGGTGGCGATCGGCGCCGCCAATGTGGAAAATCCCAATTTCCGCAACGCGCCGCTGTTCACCTCCAAGATCATCAACGGAACGATCATCCTCAAGCACCGGCTGCGGGCCGACGAGATGGATTTCTTCCATGACCGCCGGGCGCAGGCGACCAAGATCATCATTCCCTTCGAGCGCACCAACCTGAGTGCGGGCGGCCAGTCGCTGTTCATCGGCCAGCGCGGCTTTGAAGGTCTGCTCAAGGAAGTGGGCAATTATCGCGACCTGGCTGACATGAAGCGCGACCTGGAAGTGATGCGCCTGATCGACGGCGTGCCGTCGCTGGATCCCTTCCTGCTGCGCGAGCATCTTCGGACCTTTGATTTCCAGCCCGATGCCAGCTATTTCGACATTTCCGCCGCCGACCAGCTGCGCATGTATGATTATGCGGCGCA
>CANCMM010000171.1:0-5135 GCA_947379335.1 Alphaproteobacteria bacterium
CGCAGCCAGGTCGGCGGGCAGGGCGCGCGCGGGTGCCGCCGGGCGCGGCGCTGTGGCGGGAGCCGTGGCCTCGAAACGGATGGCCTTCAGATATTCGCTGCGGCGATCCAGTTCTTTTGGGCCGGCCGGAAAGCCGTTGGCCTTGAACAGGAACGCCAGGATGTCGGCATACTGGTCGCGCGTCAGGCTGGAAGGATTGTCCTGCGGCATGGTGGTGCGGATGCGGTCGAACAGGTCACCCACAGTCTCGCCATTGAAGTCGGAGACGAACTGCGCGTCCTGCAATGCCGGCGCCTCGCCGGTGCCGGTCAGAGACGCACCGTGGCATCCGGCGCAAGACTTGGCATAGCCTTCGCTGCCGCGTGTCGACTGGGCTTCGGTATAGATGCCGTCCCATACCGATGCGGTGGGCTGAGCTGCAGAACCAACCGCGGCGACGGCAACAATCGCTACGGCCAAAGCCAAGGTCCGATGCATGCGCGCCTCGCTAGTTGTTGGGCAAGGTATAGCAGATGTACTCGCCCGAATGGTCGCCGCCCGACACCGCCACGATGATGTACTGCTTGCCGTTCAGCATATAGGTCATGGGCGAACCCGACTGGCCGGCGGGCATCAGCACGTTGCCGACTTCCTTGCCGGTCTTCTGGTCATAGGCGCGCAGCATGGCGCCGCGCGGGTGATCCGGCGTGGTGGTGGCCGTGGCGTCGCCCGCGATCACCAGGTCCTTGGTCAACAAGGTGCCGATATTGAAACCGGTCTGGCCGGTGCGCGGCACGGTGATGCCCTTCAGCGCCGGGCTGTTGCGAATGTAGTCGGGCGTCTCGCCATGGGCGATCTGCCAGACGATCTGGCCGCTATCCAGGTTGATGGCGCTGATGGTGGAGTAGGGCGGCTTGAGCAACGGCAACCCATTCACCGTCAGGGCGCGGCCACCGCCACCGCCGCCGGCGGCGGGCGGCGGCGCCTTGACCAGCGGCGCATCGGCGCCCTGGTTGGCGCCCGCGGCATTGACCATCACGATGCGTTGGCCCACCCGGCCCTCGACATATTCAAGATCGGTCATGCCCGGCGGCGGCGGCACCAGCGCAGTGGCCGACAGACAGGAATTGCAGGCATAGACATAGACGGTGTGGTTTTCCGGATTGAAGGAACCGCCCGGCCAGTTGGTGCCGCCATTGGCGGCGCCGGCCATCAAGACGGCGATGGGACCGGCCGGCGGCTGTTTGGACACCACCGGCGGGGTATAGATCGGGCCCAGCTTGTAATCCTTCACCAGGTCCAGCGCTTGCTTGCGCATTTCCGGCGTGAAGTCGATCAGGTCATCCACGCCGACGCCGGTGCGCGAATAGGCGGCAGGCTTGGAGGGGATCGGCTGGGTGGGCGCATACCATTCGCCCGGTACGTCGCCCTTGGGGACAGCTTTTTCCGGGATCGGCCAGATCGGCTTGCCGGTGATGCGGTCAAAGACATAGAGCATGCCCATCTTGGTGGGCTCGGCCACCGCCTTGATGGTCTTGCCCTTGACGGTGATGTCCATCAGCAGCGGCGCCGAGGACATGTCATAGTCCCACACTTCGTGATGGATGAACTGGAAGTGCCATTTCACCTTGCCGGTCTTGAGGTCCACCGCGACCAGGCTGTTGGCATACAGGTTGTTGCCCGGATGCTTGCCGCCGAAAAAGTCGGATGTCGGCGACTCCACCGGCAGATAGGCAAGCCCTGCTTCGGGATCGGCTGTCATCTCGGTCCACACGCCGGTGTTACCGGTATAGTCGGCTGAATTGTTCAGCCAGGTTTCGTACCCGGCCTCGCCCTTTTGCGGAATGGTGTGGAACTGCCACAGTTTCTTGCCGGTGCGCACGTCATAGGCGCGCGCCGAGCCCTTGTTGTTGCGATAGCTGGACGGCGTGAAGCCTTCGCGGAAGGCCGAACCGACCAGCACCGTATCGTTCACCACAGTGGGCGCGGACTGCCAGCCGATTTCGCCGGTGATCAGGTCGGGCAGGATTTTCTGGTCGTCATCCGCCTTCAAATCCACCGCGCCATGATCGCCGAACGAGGCGATGCGCTGGCCGGTCTTGGCATCCAGGCAGATCAGCTGATAGCCGGGCGTGACATAAAGAATGCGCGCCTCCTTGCCGTCGGTCCAATAAGAGGGGCCGCGTCCCGAAAGCTGGCGCGGCGCAGCGGCGCCGCGCGCGCCTTCCTTTTCGCCATGCACCCAGAGAAGTTCGCCCGTGGCCGCATCCAGCGCGATGACGGCGCGGCGCGAACCGGCGGTGGCATAGACCACGCCGCCAACTTCCAGCGGCGTGCCTTCCAGCTTGAATTCGGGGCGGTTGCCGATGTTGTCGGTCTTGAAGCGCCAGGCCACTTCCAGTTTCGAGAAGTTGGAGGCGTTGATCTGGTCCAGGGGCTTGTACTTGCTGCCGGCGATGTCGCCGGTATAGGTCGGCCAATCCACATTGGCTCCTGATTGCGCCTGCGCCACACCAGCCGCGCCGAGCATCACAGTGCCCAGCATCAACAGCCCAATTTTCTTGCCGATCATCCCCGCCCCCGGTTTTGTCTTTCGCGAATTCAGGCACATTCGCAGGGCCGGAGCAATTGCCGCAAATGCCTATAAAATGGGCGATTGAAGTGCGAAGCGGGAAAGCCCAGGATCGCGCCGCAATCGAAGGTGCAACGCATGTCCGTGGAGCCCAGGGGATTTGGCAAAAGGCCGTCGCGCAACGTGTTCGGCGAGCCGCTGCAATCCTGTTCGATCGCGCCGATGACCGGCTTTTTCCGCGACGGCTGCTGCGACACCGCGCCGGAAGATGTCGGCAGTCACACCGTGTGCGTGGTGCTGACCGATGACTTCCTGCAATTTTCGAAAATGCGCGGCAACGACCTGTCCACGCCCATGCCCGACTACGGCTTTCCCGGCCTGAAGGCGGGCGAGCGCTGGTGTCTTTGCGCGCCGCGCTGGGCCGAGGCATTCGAGGCCGGCATGGCGCCGCGCGTGGTACTGCGCGCCACCCACGAAGGCGCGCTTGAGTTCTGCACCCTGGCAGACCTCAAGCGCCACGCCATCGATCTCGCCTAAGCCTTCAGATATTTCCCGAACCAATCCAGCGTATGCTGCCAGGCTTCCGTGGCGGCCGCCTGGTCGTAACGCGGCGTGGTGTCGTTGTGGAAACCGTGATTGGCGTTCTTGTAGATGTGGCCTTCATGCGGCACGCCGGCCTGGGTGAGTGACGCATCGAAAGCGGGCCAGCCGCCGGTGATGCGTGCGTCCAGCTCGCCATACTGGGCGTTGATCGGCGTCTTGATCTTGGCGACATCCTCCGCCTTGGGCTGGGCGCCATAGAAGGGCACACCGGCGGACAGGTCTGATCCCATGCGCACCGCCAGATTGTTGACCACCCCGCCGCCGAAGCAGAAACCGGTGGCCCCCAGCTTGCCGGTGCAGTCGGAGCGACCCTTCAGATAGACGGCGGCGGCATACAGGTCTTCGGCCATCTTCACGCGATCCACCTGCCCGAACAGTTTGGCGCCATTTTCGTCATCGCCGGAATAGCCGCCGACCGAGGTCAACCCGTCGGGCGCCATCGCCATATAGCCGGCCTTGGCCAGCCGCCGCGCCACGTCCTTGATGTAGGGATTGAGGCCGCGGTTTTCGTGGATCACCAGCACGGCCGGCAGCTTACCGCGCGCCGCGGCGGGTCGCACCAGATAGCAATCGATCTTGCCGGTACCATTGGGAGAGGGGACAGTGACCTGCTCGGTTTTGATGCCCTTGTCGTCCTCCGGCACCTGGATGGCCCAGGCATAATTGGGCCGCAGCATCTCGACCAGCGCCGCTGCCGATATCGCCACGGTGGCGAATTTCTGTGCGCCCGCCAGGAATTCGCGGCGGCCGATGCCGCCATGGACATACAGGTCCAGCAGGTCCAGCAGCTCCTGCGGGAAATCGGTGGCTTTCTTGCGTTCCAAATTTTCCATGATCTTCTCCCTGTTCAAACCACGTGCTGTTCGGCCTGGATCAGGCCACGAATATAACCGAACTCGAAAGCGAAATTCTCGCGCTGGCCGCTTTGGGCGCCTGCGCCCAACACTTTGGGCGCATGGTCGGGCATCAGCAAGTCTTCATAGCCGATCTCGCGATAGGCTTTCAGCGCCTTGACGAAATCGACATCGCCTTCGTCGGGGAACATCTCGGCGACGAAATCATCGCGATGGCCGCGGATGTTGCGGAAATGGACATTGAAGATCTTTTTGCGGCTGCCGAAATAGCGGATGACGTCGCCGATCTCGTCATTGGGATGGTTCAGGTTTTCCGACACGGTGCCCTGGCAGAAATTCAGGCCGTGATACGGATTCTCGTGCAGGGCGATGAACTTCTTCATCCCTTCGAACGTGCCCAGCGGTGTGCTGATTCCGCGATAGCCCTGCGGCGGCATGCCGGGATCTTCCGGATGACAGGCGATGCGCACCTTGGTCTCGGCGGCCACCGGCGCAATGCGTTCCAGGAAATAATTGGTACGTTCCCAGAAAGCTTCGTCATTGACGATGCCGGCGCGGGTCATAGGCGGGTTCTTGGCCACCGCCTCCTTATAGTTCCAGCGGCTGTAAACCGTGTCGCCGCGGCCGGGCACTTCCTCCAGCCGCGGCACGCCGGTCAGGCTGACCATATTGTATTTGATGCAGCGAATGCCGGTGGCGGCGCAGTTGCGCAAGTGATTCTGGAACGCCTCGATCTCGCGATCGCGCTCGGGGCTTTGGCCCAACACGATGCCGGCATGCTTTTCCTTGTCGATATCTGAGGATTGCAGCAGCACGCTGTCCACGATCTCGACATTGACCTTGTGGCGGTCGGCGACGTCCAGCATGACCTTCAACTCGTCGACCGTGGGATAAAGGCGCTGCGGATCGGCAACCACCGGCCGTGTGCAGATGGCATCCAGGCCAAACCGCGCCACCCAGGCGGCAGTCTGATCGGTAAGGGCGCCGAACTGGTGACCCAGCCGCGCCTTCAGCGGCGGCAGCTTGCGATGCGGTTTCGCTGGGGCGGCTTCGGCAGAGGGCAGGGCGCCTGTCGCGGCAACGGCGCCAGTAACAGAGAAGAATTGGCGGCGATCCATGTTCTTCTT
>CANCMM010000172.1:0-5127 GCA_947379335.1 Alphaproteobacteria bacterium
GAACCAGAACCAGAACCAGAACCAGAACCAGAACCAGAACAACAACCAGAACCAGTATCAGAACAACAACCAGAACCAGTACCAGAACAACAACCAGAACCAGTTCAGCTACAACAACAACTTCAACAACCAGAACCAGAATCAGAACCAGGCGAACGGCCAGTACGGCACCAATAACTACGGCGGCACGAGCTACTCGAACTACGCCGCGAACGCCGCGCCCTACGGCTACAATGCCGAGAGCTACTATGCGGTCGGCGGCGGCGAAGGTTACGCCAACGGCGCTGGCGCCGGCGGCTATGCTTACGGCGGCGGCAACGCCGTGCTGTCGGGCCAGGGTCCGGTCGGTGGTTACTCCGGTTACGGTTATGGCGCCGCCGCGCCCGGCACCGTCCAGGGTTACGGTCAGTCCAATGGCGCCGGTGGCGCCTATGGCTACGGCGTGCCCGGCGCGGGCCCCGGTTATGGTGCGCCCGGTGCGGTCGTCGGCGGCGGCAATGGCGGCCAGTATGAATACTACGCGCCCGGCGCCGCGCCCGGCACCTATGGTTATGCGCGTCCGGTCCTGCCGGGTGCAGCCGGCTCGGTCATGGCCCAGGGCAGCGGCGCGGCCGTGGCGCAGGGCAGCGGTTACGTGGCCGGCAGCCAGGTGGTTGCGGCGGCCGGCGGTGCGTGCCGCTTCGCCGATGCCACCGTCGTCAAGGCGATCCACGCCATCTGCATGTCGGCGGATGGCCACCAGTTCCCCGCCTCGCACATGATCGGCGACACCTGGATCAACTCCGGCTATGAGGGCGAAGTCGCCCGCTGCTTGCCGGGTTCGACCCTGAAGGTGATGGTCGGCTCGGTGATGATGAGCAGCGAAGGCATGGCCGTGTCGCTGAACGACGCCAATGTCCTGAGCTGTGCGCCGGGCCAGGCTGTCCGCCACTTCAAGGACGGCATGCTCAAATGCGCCCTGGCGACCAGGGTGCCGGACTGCACCGAGCGCAACAACCTGCGCAAGTGGGGCACGGGCGACATGTTCTTCACCTATGTCACGCGGGTCTGCATGGACCAGAAGCGCGAAGTGGTGGGCGGCATGAGCCAGGTCAGTTCGGGCTACAGCTACCAGATGACCGAAGCACAGCGGAACCAGGCGGCGGCGGCTGCCGCGGCCAAGGCCCGCGAGCTGCACCTGTCGGGCATGAGCATGAACGGCGGCGTCGGCCGCGGCGGCTACTAAGCCCAACGTTCAACGGAATCCTCGCCCTCAGGCGATGGATGGTCAGGAAGGGCGTCCTGCATTCGCGTGCGGGGCGTCCTTTCGTTTTCGGGGGGCGTTTTAGCCGCGTTGCAGATGGCCCGCCCCCTGCTATTGTGCGCCCGCTCACCCACCCCTTTTTGCGGGCTAACTCCATGAATATCCACGAATATCAGGCCAAAGAGGTTTTGCGCGGATTCGGCGTTCCGGTCCCCAAGGGCAAGGCGGCCTTCACCGTGGAAGAAGCCGTGGCGGCGGCCCAGGAACTGGGCGGCCCGGTCTGGGTGGTCAAGGCCCAGATCCATGCCGGCGGCCGCGGCAAGGGCGGCGGCGTCAAGGTGGTCAAATCCATCGAGGATGTGAAGACCGAAGCCCAGCGCATCCTGGGCATGACATTGATCACGCATCAGACCGGCCCCGCCGGCCGCCTGGTCAAGCGTCTTTATATTGAAGACGGCTCGGCGATCGAACGCGAGCTGTATTTGTCGGCGCTGGTCGACCGCGCCACCAGCCGTATCGCCTTCATCGTCTCCACCGAAGGCGGCATGGACATCGAGGAAGTGGCGCACAAAACGCCCCAGAAGATCCACACCTTCCAGATCGAACCGGCCGCCGGTTACTCGCCCTATGTCGGCAACGAGATCGCCGTGGCCCTGGGCCTGAAGGGCGACGCCGCCAAGCAGATCGGCAAGGTGGTCAAGGCGCTATATGACGCCTTCCTGGCCAAGGACATGAGCCTCTTGGAAATCAATCCGCTGGTGGTGACCAAGGACGGCAACATCATCTGTCTCGATGCCAAGATGAATTTCGACGACAACTCGCTTTATCGCCACAAGGACATCCAGGCGCTGCGCGACCTGGACGAGGAAGACCCGGCGGAAGTGGAAGCTTCCAAGTCCGACCTTTCCTACATCAAGCTGGACGGCGAGATCGGCTGCATGGTCAACGGCGCGGGCCTTGCCATGGCGACCATGGACATCATCAAGCTGTATGGCAGCGAGCCGGCCAACTTCCTCGATGTCGGCGGCGGCGCGACCAAGGAGAAGGTCACGCAAGCCTTCAAGATCATCGTCAGCGATCCCAATGTGAAGGGCATCCTGGTCAACATCTTCGGCGGCATCATGAAGTGCGACATCATCGCCGAAGGCATCGTCGCCGCGGCCAAGGAGATCTCGCTCTCGGTTCCGCTGGTGGTGCGCCTGGAAGGCACAAACGTCGAGTTGGGCAAGGAAATACTGGCCAAATCGGGCCTCGCCATCACATCCGCCGACAATCTCGCCGACGCCGCCGAGAAGGTGGTCAAGGCCGTGAAGGGTAAGAAGTAATGTCCATTCTCGTCGACAAGAACACCAAGGTCATCTGCCAGGGCTTCACCGGCAACCAGGGCACTTTCCATTCCGAACAGGCCATTGCCTATGGAACGAAAATGGTCGGCGGCACCACACCCGGCAAGGGCGGCTCCACCCATCTGGGGCTCCCCGTTTTCGACACCGTGCGCGAGGCGCGCGAAAAGGTCGGCGCCGACGCGTCGGCCATCTACGTTCCCCCGCCCTTCGCGGCCGACGCCATCCTGGAAGCGATCGATGCGGAAATTCCACTGATCGTCTGCATCACCGAAGGCATCCCGGTGCTGGACATGGTCAAGGTCAAGCGCGCGCTGTCCGGGTCCAAGTCGCGGCTGATCGGGCCCAATTGCCCCGGCGTGATCACGCCGGGCGAATGCAAGATCGGCATCATGCCCGGCCACATTCACAAGCGCGGCAGCGTGGGCATCGTCTCGCGCTCGGGCACCCTGACCTATGAAGCGGTGTGGCAGACCACGGCCGTGGGCCTGGGCCAGACCACCTGCATCGGCATCGGCGGCGACCCGGTCAAGGGCACCGAGCATCTTGAGGTGCTGGAGATGCTGCTGGCCGATCCGGAAACTAAGTCCATCATCATGATCGGCGAAATCGGCGGCACTGCCGAGGAAGACGCCGCCGACTTCGTGAAACGCTCCAAGGTGAAGAAGCCCATGGTCGGCTTCATCGCCGGCGTCACGGCGCCTCCGGGCCGCCGCATGGGCCATGCCGGCGCCATCATTTCGGGCGGCAAGGGCGGCGCCGACAGCAAGATCGAGGCGATGAAGGCGGCCGGTATCCGCGTCTCGCCCAATCCGGCGGCGCTGGGCACCACGCTCATGGACCTGCTGAACGGCAAGTAACACGTATCGTCATCCGGACGTCGCACGGCTGCCCAATCATCGGGCAGCCGTTTGCGTTTGAAGCGGCATGCGTGTTTGGCGTGTTCGCTGCCCTGAAATTGCCGTGCAAATGGGGGTAATTGAGCCCATCTTAACGATATTCTGCGTTGAATCGCCGTGTAGAAGGCGTTACCACGCACCGCCATAGGCGACGCGCCACCAGGAAGGGGAAAGGCCCAACAAGCCGCCCCATAAGCGTTTGAAATGACAGAGCAATCTCCCTCCGACCGGTTGAACCGCGCTTCGAACGAAATCTTCGAAGCGACATCCTTCCTCAACGGCACCAACGCCGCCTTTGTCGAGCAGATGTACGCCGCCTGGCTGGCCAATCCCGCCAGCGTGGACGAAAGCTGGCAGGACTATTTTGCGCAGGTCGGCGAACAAGGCCTGTCCCCCACCCAGCTGGGCCGCGGTCCTGCCTGGAAGCGCGATGCCAAGCCCGATTTTGCCGCCGGCGATTTGATCGCCGCCCTCACCGGCCAGGAGCCGCCGGCCGCGCCCACCAAGAAAGGCGACAAGGCCAAGCCCGCTGCTGCCGCACCGGCTGGCGACACCACCGAAGCCGCCAAGCATTCCATTCATGCCGTCCAGATGATCCGCGCCTATCGCATGATCGGTCACCTGGAAGCCGATCTCGATCCGCTGGGCATCACACCCAAGACACCGCAGGCCACCCTGGATCCCGCGCAGTACAAATTCGAAGGCGCCGCCCTGGACGTGCCGGTCTATGTCGACGGCATCCTGGGCCTGCAGACCGCCACCCCCCGCCAGCTGCTGGACAAGCTGCGCGGCATCTATTGCGGCCGCATCGGCTATGAGTTCATGCACATCAACGATGCCGAGCAGAAGGTCTGGCTGCAGCGCCGCATCGAGGGCGATGCCGTCAACTTCACGCCGGAAGGCAAGAAAGCCATTCTCAACAAGCTGATCGAGGCCGAGGGCTTCGAGAAGTTCGCCTCCAACCGTTTTGTCGGCACCAAGCGGTTCGGCCTGGACGGGGCGGAAGCCACCATCCCGGCACTGGAGCAGATCATCAAGCGCGGCGGCCAGCTCGGTGTGTCCGAAATCGTGCTGGGCATGGCCCATCGCGGCCGCCTGAACGTGCTGGTCAATGTGATGGGCAAACCCTATCGCCAGCTGTTCCATGAATTCCAGGGCGGCAGCGCCAACCCGTCCGACGTGGAAGGCTCCGGCGACGTCAAATATCACCTGGGCGCATCATCGGACCGCGAGTTCGACGGGCAGAAGGTCCACCTGTCGCTGACCCCCAATCCCTCGCACCTGGAGATCGTCAATCCAGTGGTGCTGGGCAAGGCGCGCGCCAAGCAGTGGCAGTTGCGCGACATCGATGCGCGCACCAGCGTGCTGCCCGTGCTGATCCATGGCGATGCGGCGTTCGCCGGCCAGGGCGTGGTGGCCGAATGTTTCGCCATGTCGGGCATCAAGGGCTTCCGCACCGGCGGCACCATGCATTTCGTCATCAACAACCAGATCGGCTTCACCACCGCGCCGATGTTCTCGCGCTCCTCGCCCTATTGCACCGACATCGCCCTGATGGTGCAGGCGCCCATCTTCCACGTGAATGGCGATGATCCCGAAGCGGTGGTGCACGCCACCCGCATCGCCATCGAGTTCCGCCAGA
>CANCMM010000173.1:0-5082 GCA_947379335.1 Alphaproteobacteria bacterium
CGCGCTGAGCCCTGCCAGGAAAGACGTCACTGGCCGGCGGTCTTCAGCAGCGCCTGGGCCTGCTGCTCACAGCGGCGATTGGCCATCCAGCCGGCGCGCATCTCGGTGTTGGTCAGGGTGGCGGGCACCTGCACCATGGTCACGGCCGATTCATTGCCGTTGAAATTCACCACATAGGTCTCGCCGGCGCGCATCGGCACGTCGGTGGTGATCTGGATGCGGTCGGAACCCACCGGCCATTGCGCCTTGGCGGTCCAGCTGCGGTCCACCGGCGCCACGCTGATCGCAACGGCGGCCTTGGGGTCGGGACGCCAGAAAACCGGCGTACCGTTTTCCATCACACAGACATTGCCGCTATGGGTGGTGTCCAGCACCCAGGGGTCGGGCAGATCGGCCAGTACTGTGCCGCGGGTGACACCAAATTCGCCGGCCCGCGCCTGGCGCTGGGTGACCAGCGCGGCCAGGGTCTGGTTAATGCCCACACCGCCGGCACCGCCGGCCGCTACAGGCGGCTGGTTATAGGGCCCGTCCAGCTTCAGGGTCGAGCCGGTTTCGGAAATCAGCGTGACATGCTGGCCCTGCTTGAGGGTCAGCGGCTTGGTCGAATCCAGGGTGGCGCCGGGTTTCAGCGCAACGCCGCGGGCCTCGGCCACAACCAGGGTGGCGGCGTCCGCAGTCTGGGTCAGTACGCAGCAGCCCAACAGGGCCAGAGCAATGGATTTCATCGATGCCTCCAGTGGCGTGCCCATCCACTTATTCATACGGTTCAGGCCCCGTCGCCGATCAGGGTGAAAGCGGCCCATTCAAAGGGATGGGCGGTATTGTCCTTGGCGATCAGCGACAATTGCGCCTGGCGCAAGGCTTCGGCCGCGTCATGCTTCGGGTCCTTGGCCATGTTCGAGAAGGTGCCGGTCATCAGCGACATGGTGGCGGCCGAGGGCACTTCCCAATGGCTGGCCAGCACGGCATGGGCGCCCGCGCTGAAGAACGCATCGGCCAGGCCCTGCAGCGCGCCGCCGCCAAAGCTCTTGCCGCCGCCGGCGCCGGTGTTGCAGGCCGACAGCACCACCAGATTGGCATTGATCTTCAGGCCCGCGATCTCGCTGGCGGTGAGAAGACCATCGGCGCTGGTGGAGGTGGCCGGAGTGCCGGGCGGCGACAGCACCAGGCCCGGCTGGGCCTGGCAGTGCAGTTCGCCCGGCAGCATGCCGTGGGTGGCGAAATACAGCACCGCATATTGGTCCAGCGACTTGGCGCGCAAGGCCGCTTCGCTGGCGCCGGCGCCCATCAGGATATCGTCAGGGGACGCACCCAGGTCGCGGCCCACCGCCTGAACCTCGGCCGCGGTTTCGGGCAAGGGTTGCAGGGCGCGCAGCAGCGCCGGATCGGTAGGCCCGCCCGCCTGACAGGCGGCGGCCAGCGCATTCAGCGCCAGCGCCTGGTTGGCGCCGCCGCCCTGGAAAGTGGGATTGCCCACGCCCAGGAATGGCTTGGCGTTTGCCGTGCGGGCCACACCGCGCAGCGCCAGGAAGGCGCGGGCCGACGGCGTGCTGGACACGGCGGTCTTGCGGATCAGCCAGGCGGCGCCCACGTAATCGCGCGGTTGGCCCGGCGCGGCCGTTACCAGAAGCGAGAAGGGAAGACTGGCCAGATCGCCGCTGGTGGCCACCACCAGGTGATCGACATTCGCCAGCTGCGGCGAGACCGGGCCCAACGTTTCATTATAAAGCGTGGCGGCATTGGCCAGGCTGAAGTCCGGCAGCTTGCCCAGCTTGGGCACAAAGGCGCTGCGCAGATCGGCGATGTCGGCGGCCAGATCGTCGACGTTGGTCTGGATCGGCTTGACCGTCAGGCCTTCGGACGTGACCAGCAGCACGTAGGCGGAATGAACCCCGATCACAAAACCGGCAAAGGCTTCGCGCGGATGCAAGGTGCGCTTCATGGCGTCCAGGCTCACCGCGCCCGGATCGGCCATGGTGGCATAGGCGGGGAAGTCGGCATGCAGCTTGGCGCTGGCCGCATCGGCGCGGCTGGTGGCTGTCTCCAGCGCCGCCGACAGCGCCAGTTCGCGCTTGGCGTCCCGCAGGTCATTGGTCTTGGCGCGCTCGGCGGCCAGGGCCATGCGGCCTTCGTCACGGGCGCGCAACGCATCGTCGGTGGCGCGCACCTGCGCGGCCAGGGCCGGGGTCTCCGCCGCGCGCTGTGCCGCCATGCGCGCGATGGTCTGTCCGGTGACGCCGCTGTCGGTCATCTGGGCGGCGGTAAACATCTCGCCTTCCAGCCGGGCGCGATCGGGACCACTCAGCGAAGCATTGGCGGCCGTCAGGAACGGCACGATCTGGTCGGCCACGATCTGGCTGCGCGCCAGCGGATTCTTGGCCAGCAGGGCGAAGGCTTCGCGATAGGACGCGAGAGCTGAGGGATAAATCTGTTCGTCACTGTAGAAACGGCCCAGCTGCAGCAGCGCCTGGATGGTGGGACCACCCTCGCCGAACAGCTTGCGGTCCATCGCCAGCGCGTCGCTGTAATTGCGTTCCGCCACCACCACGCGCCCCTGGCGGGCATTGATCTCGCCCATCAGGGTCACGATGTCCGCCCGCCAGGCCAGCGGCAGGTCGGGATGGGCAGTGATGATGTATAGCGCTTTTTCGGCGGCGACTTGGGCGCCGGCATTGTTGTTCATGCGCAATTCCAGCGCCGCCTGCACCCGCAGCGCGTGGGCAAGTTCACCGTCCAGCAGGGTGGTGACCACCGGCGGATTGCCGTTCATGTCCAGCCCGCCATTGCGCACCGCATCCACCGCGCGCTGGCGCGCCAGCACGTCCTGGCGCGAAAAGATCAGGGCTTCTTCATAGTGACGCTGATTGGCGGCATCGAGCCCGCGATAGGAGGCAAGCCGGGCACGGATTTCCGGGCTGGGCGCGGCTTCCACGATAGGCGTGGCGCGGCGGAACAAGGCGGCGGCTTCATCGAAGCGCCGCTGGTTGGAAACCTGCAGTGCCAATTCCAGGAGAGTTGCGCCGACAGCGGCGGAATCGGGCCCGAACAACCTTGTCTCGATATCCAGCGCGTCACGATAGGCTTGCTCGGCGGCGGGATAATTGCCGCCCGCGCTGGCGCGGCTGCCGGCGCTGCGCAGTTGCAGATAGCCGGAATAATCATTGGCGTTGGCGTTCAGCACCCGGGGCGTGAAACCGGCCTTGACGGCGGCGGTCGCGGCCGCGGCGCCCGAAACCGGCGCGCCTGCAGTGGCGGTAATCGCGGCGGAGAGGACATCAATCATGCCCGGCAAACCATCGGCCAGCACCAGGCTGGCCGGCGTCACCGCAGCCAGCACCACATGCGGGGCGTCCCCGGTGCCGGATGTGCAGGAGAAAAGATAGGTCGCGGCGTCCAGGCTCTTGCCGCCATCGCAGCGCAGGCCCGCCGCAGTGCTGTCGGTGGGCAACCCGCGAATGGCGCCCGCCACCGCGGAACGGCGCGCCGCGTCGCTGCCGGTCAGGCCCGAACCCAGCGCGACCCGGTGAATACCGCCGGTCGTGACCTTGCCGGCACAAACGATGCCGCTGCCGTCCAGGCGGCAGGCTTCGCCGGCCATGTTGTTGCCAAGATCGCCCGGCGCGGCGTTTGCCGGCGCGGACGCAAGCACCGCAAGGGCGGCGCCGGCCAGAAGAGTGAGCGGGATGTATCGCATGGCTTGCCTCAGAACCGGATGCCGGCGGTGACAAAGAACTTGGTCGCCTTCTTGCCCACGTCGCTGCCGGTCACCGCACGCAGGGTGCGCGAGCCTTCCAGGCCCAGCGAGGCATTGTAGGGCAACGCCAGGCGGACACCGCCGCCCACCGACGTGACCGACTGGTCCAGCAAGGTCGGATCGATCGCCGCGCCGCGCTGGATGTACCAGGTCTGGCCGCCATCGACATAAACATAAGGCTGGACGTTCAGGACATATTGATTGGCCCAGGGCGCGTCGTAACGCAGCTCGCCCGAGCCGCCCAAACCGTGGTCGCCGGTGATGGCGCCCGGGTCGTAGCCGCGCCCGATGCCGACTCCGCCGAAGGAAATCAGTTCGCCGTTGATCAGCGGTGCGGAAGAGAATTGCCCCTGCCCCGTCACCACCACCGAGAAGCCCTTGGGCAGGATGCCGACATAGCGCACCAGGCCGGTGAGTTTGGTGAAGTCCAGATAACCGCCCTTGCGCGACAGGTTCGCCGACAGGTTGGGCGAAGCGCCCAGTCCCGGAATGCCCTGGGCGATACCGGCGGTGGCCAGCCAGGAACCGCCCAGCCAGTTGCTGTAGAGGTAGGTGGCATTGATGTCGGCCACCCGCCACACGTCATGGGCGATGCGGCTGGCCAGGACATCGATGTCGGCCTGCTGGAAGGTGAGGCCGCCGTCGATCTGCAGCGACTGCTCGCGGGTGCGGATGATGGGCCAGGTCAGGCGCGGGCCTACCGCCCAGCTGTCGGTGACCACGCCGAAGGCCGACAGGGTCGAGCCGGGCTGGCCGTGGGTGATGGTGCCGGCGATGGTGCCGATCACGCCGTCGGGGCCGATGGCGCGGCGATAACGCGCCTGTCCGGCGACCTGTTCGGTGGCGTCGGGCGAGGTGGTGAAGACGCCGGACAGCTGGTCGGCGCCGTCGAAGACGGAATTGATCTCGGCATCGGCATTCAGGGTCCACAGGCCCGAATAGCGCGAGCCGCGATTGTCCGCACCAAGGCCGCCGGTGAAGCGTGGCTGATCCACATTCACGACAAGATCGGAGGCGCCGGGAATATCCTCGGACGGCTTGAGCACGCCCGTAGCCTGGGTGCCGGGCAGATCGTTGGACAACAGCAGGCTGCGTTCCATGCTGACCAGCGGCAGCGGCGCGCGCTCCAGGCTGGGCCGAACATACTGCTTGATCTGGTCCTGGGTCGCCGGCGTGCCGCCCTGCACCGTAACATGGGCGATCTTGCCTTCGACGATATTGATGGTGAAGATGCCGTCGCGCACGCGCTGCGGCGGTACATAGGCGCGCACCAGGATATAGCCCTTGTCGCGGTACATCTTCTCGATGCCGTCGGCCACGTCCAGGAT
>CANCMM010000174.1:0-5066 GCA_947379335.1 Alphaproteobacteria bacterium
GGGCGCGGCCCGCATCAAATTTGGCGCGGACATGCCCATGGCGCCTTGATTTGGCGCAAACGGTCTCATTCGATGCGACACTGCCTTGCGCGATCACCGCACAGACCTGCCCATACAGGGGTCATGCGCGTATAGGCCTCCCTCACCGCCACCGCAGGATCAGTAACGGCTGTCCAGGTGGGACGGAACGCCTGGCAATTTTCAGGCCGCATCCGCAGTCTGGCGCAGGCCTTGGGCAGCAAGCGGTTGAAGATCACCACAGTTTGTTCTAGCCGGTCCAGGATCTGGCGATGGGTTTGGGCCGGCTCCGATGGCATGACATCCCGGCGGCCGAGCAGACGCGCTGACTGAGTCACCATAAGCTCCAGACGATGGGCCTCTATGGTCAATGCGTAATCCTCATCAGGGTCGCCATGTAGCGAGACCATCAACCAGGGATAGGCAGGTTTTTCATTCGTGGCGGGCTTTGGAAATCCTGGCGGGCAGGCTTTTGCCATATCGGCGCAGGATCGGGGCAGAAGACCCAGATGCACAAACAACATGGCGATATCGGCATCACCGCGAAGGGCCTCCGAGATGTCGGCGGCGCCTGCCAATTTCTCTCCAAGCCTGAGATGGGCAAGGCCTCGGCCAAACCGGGCCGTCGGCTGAGCGGACCGGCCGGCCAGCGATGCATCATAGTCGGCAATGGCCTCGCGATAGCGCCCCATGCGCAGCCGGACTAGGCCGCGGCTGTTTAACGGGCCCGGCGTGCCCGGCGCCAGTTCCATCGCGCGGTTACATTCAGCCAAGGCGAGATCGAGATGGCGCCTGGTCCCTGCCCGCGTCCAGCAAAGGCCGTTGTGGTAGGCGGCTGATCCCGGCTCCAGCTTAACCGCCCGCGCGAACTGGACGACCGCCTTTTCATAGGCGTGCATACCGTTGAAGCTCTGACCAAGCCCTGCCCGGCTTTCAGCATCTTCAGGGTCCAGCCGGAGCGCCACATGGAAATCGGCCTCCGCGCTTTGGAAGTTGCGATCTATCAGATAGGCATAACCACGAAGCTTGTATGCGACAGCAGACTTGGGATCGATCTGGATGGCTTTGGTGCATTCCGTTTCCGCGAGCGCGGTGCGCCCCGAGGCCATGTCAACCAGACAGGCTGCCAGAAACAAACTGCCCGAATGCGTGGGGTCCGGTTCCGGTGCAACACTGCGCGGCATCTGCTGCACAGCAGCGAGCGCGGCACTGGACAGACAGACGAGCAGGACGACCGCGTGACGAAGCTTCATGATCTCTATTCCCGGGCGGATGGAGCGGCAGTGCCGCTTGCAGCATGCGCGGAAATTCCCCTGCCGCCTTTGCGCCAGATCAAGAAACAATATCTACAGGAAGAAGATGGTGACCCCGGCTGGATTCGAACCAGCGACCACCGGCTTAGAAGGCAGGTGCTCTATCCAACTGAGCTACGGAGTCTTGCCGGTATTCTAGGGCAAAGCCCTCAGTGCGACCAAGGCACCTTGCGGTCGAACTTGAAATTGTCCGAATAGGCCTTGGGCTTTTGCGTCGGCACATGCGGTTCGAACAGTTGGTAAGGGATGTTGTGCGCCGTGGCATAGGCCACCGCTTCCTCGGCCGTGTCGAACTCCAGGCACAGCTGCTGGCGCATGTCGCCCGACGAGGTCCAGCCCATCAACGGATCGATGGTGCGGGGCGTTTCCGGCTCATAGTCCAACTGCCACTGCTTGGTGCGGGCTCTGCCCGACTGCATGGCGTTCCTGGCTGGTCTATAGATACGCGCGCGCATGAGAACCTCGTAAAACTCAATACCCCTTGGACCCACCGTCCTGCCGCACGGCCCCGAAGACGCTGGCGCGCGGGGCCGCTTGGCATTCATTCTTTCGCGGAACGCGAAAGAATGAATGGTCGGAGCGGCTGGATTCGAACCAACGGCCCTTAGCTCCCAAAGCTAATGCTCTACCAGGCTGAGCTACGCTCCGATCAGCCCGTCAGGAATTACACGCTGGGGGCAAAGGCGTCAATTAACCTCGGAAAATCGCCCGGAAAACAGCAGCGGCCAGTATTTTCCCGTCAGGGTGAACAATCCGCTGGCGGGGTCATAGGCGACGCCGTTGGGGATGAAGTTGGGATCGGAATCGATCGCCTGGCGGTCGGTCTTGGTCATGCGCGCCCGCAGGGGTTTCAGGTCCACCCGCGCCTCGACGCAGCCGGTGACGGGCGAAATCTTCATCAGGTCCCAGTCCTCGAAGACATTGGCCCAGATGGCGCCCTGTGCGTATTCCAGCTCGTTGATGTTTTCCAGGAAGCGGCCGCCCTCCATGACCTTCAGCGTGCGGCGGGTGGAAAAATCGTGCGGCGACAAAAAGAACAAACGGCTGGAACCGTCGCTGGCGATCAACTGGGTCTCGTCATGGGTCAGGCCCCAGCCTTCGCGCGGATTTTTCAGTTCCGGCAACCGGCGCATCGCCTCGTCGAACACAAAGACGCGGCCCTCGCGCCAGGTCATCTGGTAGAGCTTGCCGCCGAAGAAGGTCATGCCTTCGCCGAAATAGGTCTTGCCGGCATTCACCAGGGTCGAGACATGGCCCGTCGCGGGATCGATGCGGTTGATACGGCTATCGCCGAAGAAGTCGCCGGTGCTTTCGTAGAGGGCGCCGTCATGCACCTCCAGCCCTTCGGTGAAGCCCACCGCGTCACGGCGGATTTCCTTTTCTACCTCGAAGGTCAGCGATCGGGGAACGGGGCATTTTTCGGCCGCGAAAACTGCGGTGGGCAAAAGCAGCAGGAAAACAGCCAGGGCGCGCATGATGGGTTTATTGCCAGCCGCAAAGGCCAAAAGCAATTCAGCTATCCAGCACCGCGATATCGGCTACCAGCTCACCCTTTGGCCCATCGCCCACCCGGACCTTGACCTTCTGGCCTTCCGCCAGCTCGCGCACATTGCAGCGGCGCAAGGTTTCCATATGGATGAAGATGTCGGGCGTGCCGGCGCCGCGGCTGACAAAGCCGTAGCCTTTGGCGCGGTTGAACCACTTCACGATGCCTTCAAAGGCCGGGCCGCAGGGCTCGGCGACATAGCGGGGCGGGGCGGTGACAGCCGACGGCATCACCTGGGCGGTGGAATTGTCCAGGGAGAGGATCTTGCTGGCCTGCAGGCCGCGCGGGCCTTTCACCGCTTCGCACACCACCGAGGCGCCTTCGACTGCCTGGCGGAATCCGGATTGGCGCACACAGGTCTGGTGCAACAGAATATCGCCCGCGCCCGGCGGCGCGCTGGGCGTGATGAAGCCATACCCTTTATGGGCATCAAACCACTTGATCTGACCTGTCACGGTCAGCGCCCCGGCGTCGATATCCATTCCCTTCTCCGCACTGTCAGCAGAGTTCGCCACAATCCTGCCCCAATGGAACTCTTCCGGAAAGGGGCTCGCCAAACCCCTGTTCCGGCTTTAGGAAATTGTCATGACACGGTCCAAACCCCGCAAATCCCTGCCCCCGCCCTGGCTGTTTGGGCTGGCTGGGGTTCTGGCCATCCTGGCCCTGTTGCTGGTGATGTCGTCCTGAACGGCGCTCTCAGCGCCGATTTCTTTTTATGCGCAAATCACCGACACTGACCCAACTGACAAGGTTTAAGACAAACCTTTGTTTGCGTGGGGTGGTGTGGTGGCTTCTAAATTGCGGCTTATGATCAAGGAAGAAGCCAAGCCGCACATCCTGTTGGTGGAGGATGCGCGCGATATTCGCGAGCCTCTGGCGCGCTATCTGCGAGAACACAGCTACCGGGCGACCACAGCCCAGGACGCCGCCAGCGCCCGCAAGGTGATGAAGGGCGCCGCCATCGACCTGGTGGTGCTGGACATCATGATGCCCGGCGAAGATGGCCTGTCGCTCTGCCGCTCCATCCGCGAGACCACCCAGATTCCCGTGATCCTGCTGACCGCCCGTGGTGAAGAAGTGGACCGCATCATCGGGCTGGAAATGGGCGCCGACGATTATATCGCCAAGCCTTTCAGCCCGCGCGAGCTGATCGCCCGCGTCGCCGCCGTTTTGCGCCGCACCCAAGCCCTGCCCCCACGCCAAACGCCGCCGGGGGCCGAACGGGTGCGCTTTGGGGAATGGATGCTGGATACCGGCCAGCGCGAGCTGATCGGGCCCGATGGCGTGGCCCTGCCCCTGTCCAGCGGGGAATTCCGCCTGCTCTCGGCCCTGCTGGAACGGCCCAAGATCGCATTGACCCGCAACCAGCTGCTGGACCTGACCAAGGGCCGCGACGCCGACCTGTTTGATCGCTCGATCGACAACCATGTCAGCCGGTTGCGCAAGAAAATCGAACCGGATCCCAAAAATCCGCGCTATATTAAGACCGTCTGGGGAGGCGGGTACATCTTCGCGATGGACCCCGAAATGGCATGACGGCGAATATCGCCGCGAGCCGAAAAGGGCTGTGATGCGTTTCAGATTCTGGCCAAGCACGCTGCGGGTCCAGCTGATCCTGGTGGTCGCCGGCGCCGTCGCGATATCCAATATCGCCGTGGCCTTTTATTTCTACACGAATAGCGAGGCCCAGACCCGCAATTTCAGCAATGAACGCATGGTCGACCGCGCCGTGGCGGTTGCCGCCACGGCCAGCCAGGTGACGCCGGATTCGCGCCTGGTGGTGATGCGCTTCATGAGTCAACAGTATGTGCGCTTCCGCGAGATAAGAGCCGGCTACGACACCAAGCCCATGACGGCGGAGGAAGCGGCGTTCGCCAAGCGCATCGCCGACGCCCTGCCCGATCACCATCCGCGCAAGAAGGCGGTGATCGTCCATCTGCATGAGGTGCTCGCCAATATCCCCGAAGAGCTGCGCCCATTTAACGCCTCCGCCGCCAAAACCGGCATGGATGTGGTCCAGACCATCGTGCCCATCGATGCGCACAGCGTTGTGAGCGGGGTGCTGCTGCGGCCGACACCGGCCTGGCCGATCGAGATCATGATCGCCGCCCTGATCGCGGTGGTGGCGGCTTCGGCAGGCGCCGCCTTCATGGCCCGTCGGGTGGTGCGTCCGCTTTCGGAACTGACCA
>CANCMM010000175.1:0-5061 GCA_947379335.1 Alphaproteobacteria bacterium
GTTGATACTGCTGCTGCTGCGCCTGGTACTGCGCATTGTTGGCGTCGGACTGCGCGGTGGCGGCGGCGCTGGGGCCGGTGGTGGTAACGCCTTCCTGGGCGTTGATGCGGGCAGTGTCGGCTTTCTCAGCCGGCGTGGAATCGGTGGTGGGATTTCCGGCGGCATCGACGCGCGCGGATTGCGCGAACGTGGGCGATGCGCTCAAAAACGCACACAAAGCAAGGCCGCTCGCAGCGGCAAGAATATGAGTTTTCATGGCGCGGGGCTCCTTTAGGGCATGTTGCCAAAGGAACGTGCGGAACCAAGGGCGGTTCCGTCCCCGTAGGAATAGAGCGCTGAAACCTGAAAGTTCCCTAGACCGCGGCGGTGATGTATTCGCGCAAAGCCGCTGCTTCATTGACGGTTTCGGCGATCCGGGTCTTCACCACATCGCCGATCGAGATCATGCCGCACAGATCCGCGCCGCCATCGAGCACCGGCACATGGCGAAACCGGCCGCGTGTCATGGTTTCCATCACGCTTTCCACCGTGTCGCTTTCCACGCAGGTTTGCGGCGCCGGCGTCATGTGGGCGCTGACGGGATCGGTAAAGGAATCCGCGCCGCCTTGCGCCATGGCGCGCACCAGGTCGCGTTCGGAGATGATGCCGCTGAGCTTGCCGCTTTTGTCTTTGACCAGAAGGGCGCCGATCTTTTTCGCGGTCAGCAACTTGGCCGCGTCACAGACAGTCGCGTTGCTGGCGATGGTGACGACGTCGCGGCCCTTGCCCTGCAGGATATGCCTGACTTGCATGACGATGCTCCTCGTTTTCAGGCATTTCGTCCGCAAACGGATCTGCGGGCGAAACGCAAAACCGGCCGGGATATCCCGGTCATTGAAGTAATGCTGCGCCCGGCCTTTGGGGCTGGCAAGACGTATCGCATGCCGCGGCGCAGCGAATTTGGCGCTTTTCGGGGATAAAAGCCGGCCAAATCGCGCATTTACCGGCCAATAAGCCGCCTTGAGCCAGACTCCAATCTAGGGCAAAAGGGCGCCCTTCCCGCCCAGCATGGTGGCGGTCTTCGGTTGGTAGCGCGGCCGAAGTTCTGGATGGTGCTGTGGCCGAGAGGCTGAAGGCGGCGGTTTGCTAAACCGTTATACGGTTGTAAAGCCGTATCGAGGGTTCGAATCCCTCCGGCACCGCCACCCCTCTCAGCTAACGTGCTGATTTCTTTCGGCAAGCGCCGTTCCAAAGATAGAACGTCCTGACAAGCGCCCCGAACGCAGCACGCCAAGAAATTTTGCCTTGAGGCCAACGACGCCGGACTTGCCCGCGCGCGTGCTGTGGGCCGCCGCCGAAGGCAAGCAGGATCGCTTGGTACCTGCGCTATTGGAGCTGATCCGCGATCGCAGGACAGATGAGCAGGCGCCCGGCCTTATTGGCTGATGCCAAATCCGGTATGAAGGACAAATGACAGGCGACCGCCTCAAAATCCGTATCCCTGGCAAGATCGCATCTGAGATCGGGTGCAAGATTGTCTCGGGACGCCTCAAGCCTGGCACTCTTTTGGACGGAGAGATCGAGGCAAGCGGGGATCGCAATGTGTCCCGGTCCGCATACCGGGAGGCTATCCGGGTTTTGGTGGCAAAGGGACTGGTCCAGTCGCGACCCAAGATAGGGACACGTGTCACCGAGACCAGCGAGTGGCACCTCCTGGATCCGGACGTGCTGAGCTGGATTTTTGTCCGGGAGCCTCCACGCAACTTGCTCGTGAGCCTTTTTGAACTGCGCAAGCTTGTGGAGCCGGAAGCCGCTGCATTGGCAGCCCAACGACGTTCACTGGAGCAAATGAATCGTATGGGTGGAGCCCTTGAGGTGATGGCGCACGAAACCTTGCACACCGAGCGGGGCCGCGCCGCGGACCGGGACTTTCACGCCATCCTGCTCTCGGCCTCGGCCAATCCTTTCCTGGTGTCGCTCAGCAGCAGCGTGACGGCCGCCGTGACGTGGAGCACCATGTTTAAGGAGCGCACCCAGCGACTACGCCGGGACGCTGTTCCCGATCACATCAAGATTTATGAGGCTATTGCTGCACGAGATCCTGGTGCAGCGCGCGCTGCAATGATCAACCTGATCGATCTGGCATTTTCCGATGCAGTACAATTGCGCCGCAAGAGTGCCGTATCCCACGACCGCACGCGCCGCTGACATCACTCTAAACCCGTGGGGCTATTCCGCCACTGCCGGCTCCAGGCCCTGCCCACATGGCGTCGGCAACAAAAAAATACCGCCCGGACACAGCGCCCGGGCGGTGAGTTAAAGCGCGACAGGGGAAAACCAATCACGCTCATCTGGTCGGCACGCATTCCGAACCGCAAACACCGGCAGAAGACGCATAGCACCCGTCATTCTACAGCTACGACTGCGATAGACTTGGCCGGCAAATCGAAAACAGCCTTCCCGTCGACCGTCCTACCGATGAAGGCCACCGGATGGATGGCATTGGGCGCATCGAACGTATTGTGCGTGTCCATTGCCGGACCTGTAAGAATCTGCCCCTTGCCGATACCGGCAAGGTTGGTCTGGACATGCGCTGTCTTGTGCGGGTCAGTATTGACCAGCGCCAAGTAGAGCCTCCCGTCCTTGCCGCGCGCCGCCGACACATCAACCATAGGAATTCCCTTCGCATAGGCCGGTCCAGAAGCTGTCGCACTGAAGGGCGTCGCTTCCATGAAGGGTTGGTACATGTCAAAGACATGGTAGGTCGGCGTCAGCAGCATCTTGGGCCCGTCGGTAAGGATCATGGCCTGCAGCACATTCACCATCTGCGCGATCGCTGCCAGCTTTACCCGGTCGGTATGGCGATGGAAAATATTGAGTGACAGCGCGGCCACTTCCGCATCCCGCAGCGCGTTCTGCTGGAATAGGAACCCGGGATGACTGCCAGGCTCCTGGGTGTACCAGGAGCCCCATTCGTCAACATAGAGCGCGACTTTCTTGCCAGGATCATATTTGTCCATGACGGCGCTGACGTCGGAAACATAGCCTTCCATATTCAGGGTCAGCGCCAGTTCCTCCTGCCAGCGGTCTTCGCCGAAGCCGGTGGCCGGCCCCTTGGACCGGCCATTGTCCGGCATGGCGTAGTAATGGAAGCTGAGTGCCTGCAACCTGCCGCCACCTTTCATCATCGCATCGGTGAAGGCCTTGTAATCACCGATATTCGCGCTGCCGCCGCTGGCAACCTTGACCATGCCCATGGAAGCGGGCGCACTCACGAAGGTGGAATAGCGCGCATTGATCGAGGCGGAATAATCCCCGCTCATGTTGCCGCCGCAGCCCCAGGTCTCGTTGCCGATGCCCAGATATTTCAGCTGCCAGGGCTTGTCGCGTCCATTGGCGCGCCGCTCGTTGGCCAGCGATGCATCTTCGCTGGAGGTCATGTACTCGACCCATTGCGCTGAATCATAAGGCGACAGCGAACCGACATTCATCGAGACATAGGGATCGGCGCCGATCAGTTCGGCGAAATCCATGAATTCATGGGTGCCGAAAGCGTTGTTGTCGGTGACCCCGCCCCAATGAACATTGATGCGGGTCGGGCGCTTGGCGCGCGGACCGATGCCGTCACGCCAGTTATACAGGTCAGCGAAACAACCGCCAGG
The DNA here is from genome assembly GCA_947379335.1 of Alphaproteobacteria bacterium. Lineage (GTDB taxonomy): Bacteria > Pseudomonadota > Alphaproteobacteria > Micropepsales > Micropepsaceae > Rhizomicrobium. Next base: position 3,642 of record CANCMM010000175.1, read on the forward strand.
CCAGCGCACGACTGGTACATGGATCTTCTTCAGCGCCTCCACCACATCGCTGCGATAGCCGCGGATGTTGGGAATCTTGCTGTCTTCGCCCACCCAAATGCCGCCATAGATACCCGTCCCAAGGTGTTCGGCGAACTGGCCATAGATATGGCGGTCGATCACGGCTCCGGGCTTCGCCATATCGACCGTCACGCGCACCGTCTGCGTCTGTGCGGCCGCTGGTGTCGCCAGCGCCAAAGCCAGCAAGCCGCTCGATATTGTCTTTCTCATATAATCCCTCACTGAATGATGGCGGCGTTCGCGCCTGCCCTATACAAGCCCGTTCCCGTTGATGCGGAGCGCAACGCCATAATCGTGTGCGGCCTGCGCCGGCACGGTGACGTGCAATCCTTCCGCGTCCTGGCGGAATTCCAGTGGGCCGCCGGCACCCACGATTTCGACCTTTTGCACACTGCCGACACCGGCCAGGGAGCGGATCAGCACCGTGCCCTCCGGCTTTCCCAGGGTCATGGCAAAGAGCGTCGAACCCTTGGTGGTGAAGCGGATGTCGGCTGCTTCAAAGGCCTTGGCCTTGCCCTCGTTCAGATGGCCGACTTCCACCCGGGTCGGCCCCTCGCCCGATACACGCCAAGGCCGGGACGCAAAGATGGCTTCCCCATAACGCTGCGTCCAGGTTGAGATGCCTTCTACGATCTTGCGCTCTTACTCATCGATGCTGCCAACGCCACGCACCGGAATGGACAGCAGCAGGCAGCCATTCTTGGCCACCACGTCGCAAAGCCGGTGCACCACCGCGCTGGCGGACATGTAGCTTTTCTGGAGAAACCGCTCGCGGTTGTAGTGCCAGTCGCCGATGCAGGTATCCGTCTGCCAGGGTTGCGGTAGAATTTCGGCACGGAAGCCGCGCTCCACATCCTCCACCACCGCGGCACGCCGATCTTCCGGCAACAGCTTGCAGTTGACGACGGCCTGCTGCGATCCGTGCCAGGCGATGGAGCTGTTGTAGATGTGCGCCGTCACGTCCAGGCCCGCCTGCCCCAGGGGCAAGCCGGTATTGTCGAAATAGAGAAGGTCGGGCCGATAGCTGTCGATCAGATCCTGGCAACGCAGCTGCCACATGCGCACAAAGGCCGGGTTGGCGAGCGGCGGCGCCTCTTCCCAGATCCGGTCGTGGGCTTCATGGAAGACGCCCGCATCCTTGATCGATGTGATGCCGTCCGGCATGGGCATCACTGCCCCGCCATACAGCTCCTGAGGATCCAGCCCCTCCCACCATTTGCCCTTGCCGTCGTATTTGGTGAGCTTGAAAGCATCGTAGCGCTGGCCGGCCCGCGCGCCTTCGGGATCATAACCATAAGCCACCTGGAACCAGTGCCAGGCGTGCGCGGAGTGATTTGAGACGCCGAACTTCAAGCCCCGC
>CANCMM010000176.1:0-5042 GCA_947379335.1 Alphaproteobacteria bacterium
CCGCCGCCACCGCCGTGGGCCCCGCCATGCGGCGATAGGTGCGGTAGTTGGCGACAATAGCCGGCAGCCGCACCGTCAGGCGCGCGGCCTGGAAATCACTTCCTTCGCTTACGGGGGCCTCGCTCATGGGAGCAGGATGGCGGGGGCGAAGCTTGGCGTCCATCGCTCAATTATTCCCGGTGGCCGATTGCATGCCCGGCGACACATGCATACAGGGCGTGTTCTGCAGGATGGGGCAGCCGCCCTGCCCCGGAATGATGCCGTTGCGGACATCGGCGCCGATGCGGTCCTGGCCTGTATTGATCCCGAACTGGGTGTCGGGCGCTTCCTTCAGGCGCGGCAAGACACTGCGCGGGATCATCACCAGGATGCCGTTGGGCAGCCGCATGCCGCGCCAGGGATACAGGCCGCAGCGTTCGCGCTCGGCGCTGGTCAAGTGCTCCCAGCTGCCGGCATCGCAGGCCAGCGAGCGGCCCACCGCGCCCAATATGTCGCCGGGCTGGCCGCCGGCCTTGTTTTCATCCTCGGGATGGATCGGGGGCGGCTTGGGAACAACGGGAATGGGCGCCGCCAGCATGCGGGGCGGCGCGGTGGTGAGGATTTCCGGATTGATGGGCTTCTCGGGCGGCGGGCGATTGTTGCCCGGCATGGTCAGGGTAAGGATGGTTTCGATCAGCGGCCGGCTCTTCATGTCGAAGGGATGCACCGCCAGGACGAAGAAGAAGAAGAACAGCACATGCAGCAGTGTGGTGACCGCCGTGGAGACGGCCTTGGACTTGGCCGCACGGCGCTGTTCTTCGGGCCCCAAGGGGCCTGTTCCGGGACGCAAAAACGGGTGCGTCAGGGCTAAATCACTGGCCAAAAGCTGGTATCCGTCAAACGCATCCCCGCGTACCCACCATATAGAAGCGTGGGAGCGGGAAAAACAGGGCCAAAACCACGTGAAGTCAGCGGGTTAATGGCGGAAAACCGGCAAAAATGCTAACGCCAGTGTCATGCATACCTACCTGATCAACCTGGGGCGGCGGCCCGACCGGCTAGCGGCCATGACCGCGCAGGGCGCGGCGCTGGGCGTTGTCCTGGACCGGGTGGAGGCCCGCGATGCCGCCGCGGCCCCGCCGGAAGCCTTGGACCGCTGGTTTGCGGATGGCGGGCCATTGGGCGAGATCCCGCGCGGCGACAAGGCGTGCCTGCTGTCGCATCGCGCCGCATGGGAATTGTTCCTGGCCGGGCCCGATGCCCATGCCGCCTTCCTGGAAGACGATGTGGTGCTGTCGCAGGTGGCCGGTGCGCTGCTCGCGAACGATGCCTGGATTCCGGACGGCGTGAAGGTTGTGAAGCTGGAGCATTACGGCCCGCCCGGCCAGCGCGTGCTGCTGACAGACATGAAGACCGTCGGCGATTTCCAGATGGGCCAGATGCTGTCGCGCCATACCGGCGCCGCGGCCTACATACTGAACCGCGCGGCGGCGAAGCTTTTGCTCGATCAGACACGCTTCGATTTGCCGGTGGATCACCTGCTGTTCAATCCCAACAATTCGAAGTTGTTCGCGGCCCTGTCGCCCTGGCAGCTGCTGCCCGCCATCGCGCGGCAGGAACAGTTTGTCGGCGCCAAGTCCGACATCGAAGGCACGCGCAAAGGCCTGCGCGCCTTCGGCCTCACCTATGCCAAGCGCGAAGTGGTGCGCTTTTTCTATGACCTGAAGCTGATTCCGCGCCAGATGGCGGCGCTGCTGGGCGGCGCGCGCTTTGTTGCGGTCAAGACGGCGCTTTGATCAACCGGGCGGCGTGTAGCCGTCGCTCGCCATGTTGCTGAAGCGGGTATACATGCCTTCGAACACCAGATCGATGGCGCGGGTGGCGCCGTGGCGGTGCTTTTCCACCAGCACTTCGGCGCGGTTGGTGGCGCGTTCCAGCTTTTCCATCCACTTGGCATGGTCGGGGGTGCCGGCATCGGGCTCGCGCGACTTCAGGTAATATTCCTCGCGGTACACGAACATCACCACGTCGGCGTCCTGCTCGATGGAGCCGGATTCACGCAAGTCGGACAGCACCGGGCGCTTGTCGTCGCGCGCATCCACGCCGCGCGACAGCTGCGACAGCGCCAGCACCGGCACGTTCAGCTCCTTGGCCAGGGTCTTGAGACCCTTGGTGACCTCGGTGATTTCCTGCACCCGGTTTTCGTGGCGGCGCGACGGCTCTACCAGCTGCAGGTAATCGATGATGATCAGGCCGATATTCTTTTCGCGCTTCAGGCGGCGGGCGCGCGCCGCGATCTGGGCGATGGAGATGCCGCCGGAATCGTCGATATAGAGCGGCAGGCTGGACAGGTCCTGCATGGTGAGGACGAACTTCTCCCATTCGCTTTCGCTGAACTTGCCGTTGCGGATCTTCCACATTTCCAGTTCGGCCTGCTCGGACAGGATACGCGCCGAGAGCTGCTGGGCGGCCATTTCCAGGCTGAAGAATAGCACCGGCGTGCCGCTGGGATATTCGGCATTGTTTTCCAGGTCGCGCATGTACTGCTTGGCGCAATGGAAGGCCATGTTGGTGCCCAGCGCCGTCTTGCCCATGCCGGGACGCCCGGCCAGGATCAGAAGGTCCGAGGGCTGCAAACCGCCCAGCAGATTGTCGATATCGGTGAAGCCGGAGGTGACGCCGGAGATGCGCCCGCCGCGGGCATGGGCCTTTTCCGCCGACTCCACGGCCAGGCGCAGCGCTTCGTGGAAATCCAGCGCGCCTTCGCCATACTTGTTGGTCTCGGCCACCGCATAGAGCGCCTTTTCGGCCTCGGCGATCTGGTCCTTGGAGGTCTTTTCGGTGGGCGCGTCATAGGCGGTGTTGACGATATCCTCGCCGATGCGGATCAGGCTGCGGCGCACATACAGGTCAGCCAGGATGTTGCCGAAATCACGGATATTGGGGATGGCCGGCGCCGCGGCGCGCAGGGCGTCGAAATAGGCCTGGCCGCCGGTCTCGATCACGCCGGGATCGGACTTCATGGTGGCATGCAGGGTCAGCGGCGTGACGACAACGCCGCCGCGCTCGATCATCTGCGTCATGGTCTCGAAGATGCGGCCATGCAGCGGATCGTAGAAATGTTCGGATTTGACGATTGCGCTGGCACGCTCCATCGCCCGGTTGTCCGCCAGGATCGCACCGAGCAGAGCCTGCTCGATGTCGATGTCGTATGGGACGTGGCGGTAGGCTTCCTGTTCCATCGGTCCTGAGCTTCAGCGTCGGCGGGCGAGCAATCAACCGATTGCGCACCATGTGTTCAAGCCGCTTGAACGACTGCTCCACAGGCACGACGCGCGGGCGCACACGCCATTATACACCCAAGTCTACACCTAGTGGGCGCATGCGTGGCGGCCCACTAATCCGCGCCCGGAGACTATTTGCCCGAACCGAACACGGCTTCGGTGAAGTTGGTTTCGCGGAAGGCCGGCAGTGATTCCGCCCGGACCGACAGCGCCGCCAGCCTGGGAAATTCCGCCGCCGCGAGGCGGCCCGGCGAGGTGTGCTGAGTAAAGCGCCATGCCACCGCGGTGGTGATCTGCGGTTGCATCAAATCTTCGCCACCGAACCAGTCATTCGGGATTTCCGCTTCCAGCGCGGCATAGGCGTGGTGAAGCTGGCCCACCACCCGGTCCAGCCAGGGCTGGTGCTGCTTCTCGGCAGGCCGCGTGTTGAGTTCGTACACAATGGAAACGCTTTTCTCGCAGGCCGCCAAAGCCAACCCGACTTGGCGCGACGCCACCGCGTGCGCGGCACCCTTGGGCATCAGGCTGCGCGGCGCGATTTCCGCGATGTGTTGCAGGATCAGGCTGGATTCCATCAGCACCACACCGTCATCGGTCACCAATGTCGGCGCCTTGACCACCGGGTTGATGGCGGAGAATTGCTCGAAATTGCGGAACACCGAAAGCTGGTCCAGTTCAAACGGCAGCCCCAGCACCTTCAGCGATACCGCCACCCGGCGTACATAGGGCGAGTCCAGCATCCCGATCAGTTTCATCGCACGGCCCCCAAAATCCGCGATCATGCTGACACAGTGCGCCGGCGGCGCAACCGGCGCCTCTGCATGAAAGCATTGCGCCTAGAGCGCGGCGATGATGGCCTGGGCGGCGGCGGGATTGCGTTCCTTGGCGCCCGAAATCACGAACAGGAAGACATCGCGCTTTTTCTTCGGAGCAGCCGGCGCAATCAGCAGTTCTTTCTTGGGAGATTCGCCCTTCTCCCAATCATGGGCGCGCTCCGCCCATTTTTTCAGCACAGCGGAGGGATAGCCCAACGCTTCTTTCGCCTGCGTGCCCATGATGCGCGCATAGACAAAGTCCGCCGTCACATCGCCGATCAGGGGAAATTCGCTGTCGGCGCCGAACACGATGGCGACGCCATGCTTGCGGCACAGCTCCACAAACGCCTTGTCCTTGAAACTGTCATGGCGCACTTCCACCGCATGGCGGATCGCCTGGCCGTTCACTTTCCTGGGCAACAATTTGAGGAAAGCCTCGAAATCGGCCGGGTCGAACTTCTTGGTGGCCATGAACTGCCAGTTGACCGGTCCCAGCTTGTCCTTCAGTTCCGTGACGCCGCTGTCGAAGAAGCGGGAGATGGACTCGCCCGCCTCCGCCAGCACCCGGCGGTTGGTGGCAAAGCGCGGCCCCTTGAGGGTGAAGACGAAACCGTCCGGCGTTTCGTCACGCCATTTGCGGAAACTTTCCGGCTTCTGCGAACCGTAATAGGTGCCGTTGACCTCGATGCCGGTCAGCTTGCTGCCGGCATATTCCAGCTCGCGCTTCTGCGAGAGGCCTTTCGGATAGAAGTTATCCCGCCACTCCGGATAAACCCAACCGCCGACGCCGATGTAGATGCTCATGCGCTAATCAACGCATGAGTATTTACAATCGGCAAGACCGGTCCGGCGCCTCGCTCGTGCTCGGCGCGCCGAAATCTCAATTCGGTCCACCGGACCGAATTGTCGGCGCTAGCGCGCCGTCGATTTCGGCCCAACAAACGCCCACGTCACGCCGAAGCTG
>CANCMM010000177.1:0-4995 GCA_947379335.1 Alphaproteobacteria bacterium
CACTGAAGAACAGCGCGTCGCCTGCCTTGACCTTGGCGGTCTTGGCCATGTCGGCCAGCGCCGCACCGGTGATGAACTTGGCGATGGGGCCCTTGCCCACCAGTGCGCCGCCCTCGTCCTCGAACTGGATGTAACCCAGGCCCGCCGCGCCTTCGCCGCGTGCCCATTCATTGAGCTTGTCGACGAAGCTGCGCGGCTGCGGCCCGGCGCCGGGCGCGGGAATGGCGCGCACGGTCTTGTTCTTGAAGGCTTTGAACTCGACTTCGGCGCGGCCGAAAATTTCGGACACATCGACGATTTCGATCGGGTTGCGCAGGTCCGGCTTGTCGGTGCCGTATTTCAGCATCGCCTCGGCATAGGGAATGCGCGGGAACTTGTCGTGGGCAGTGACGGCCTTGCCTTCGCCGAACTCCTCGAACACGCCGGCCAGCACGGGGGCCACGGCGGCGAAGACGTCGTCCTGGGTCACGAAGCTCATTTCCAGATCGAGCTGGTAGAACTCGCCCGGCGAGCGGTCGGCGCGGCCGTCTTCGTCGCGGAAACACGGCGCGATCTGGAAGTAGCGGTCAAAGCCCGCCACCATGATCAGCTGCTTGAACTGCTGCGGCGCCTGCGGCAACGCATAGAACTGGCCCGGATAGCGGCGCGACGGCACCAGGAAGTCGCGCGCCCCTTCCGGCGAGGACGCGGTGAGGATCGGGGTCTGGAATTCGGTGAAGCCCTGATCGATCATGCGGCGGCGTAAAGACGTGACGATGTTCGACCGCAGCATGATGTTCTTGTGCAGACGCTCGCGGCGCAGGTCCAGAAAGCGATAGGTCAGGCGCGTCTCTTCCGGATAGGTATGATCGCCGAACACCGGCAGCGGCAATTCCTGGGCCTGGCCCTGGACCGCGGCCTGCTCGATGCGCAGCTCGACCTCGCCGGTGGACAGGTCCTTGTTGATGGTCTCGTCGCTGCGGGCGACAACCTTGCCGGTCAGGGTAAGAACCCATTCCGAACGCGCCGTATCCACCAGCGCGAAGGCGGCCGCATCAGGCTCGATCACGCACTGGGTGATGCCGTAATGGTCGCGCAGATCGATGAAGATCAGCCCGCCATGATCACGCCGCCGGTTGACCCAGCCCGACAGGCGGACGGTCTGTCCGACATCGCTCTTGCGCAGGGCGCCGCAGGTATGGGTGCGATAGGCGTGCATACTCAAAATCCCAAGGAATGGCAGGGTTTTTGGCGGTTTATGGGGGGGAGGTCAAGGGTCGGCCCATGGGAGATAACGGATGCGGAAATGACTGGTTTTTCCCGTCACAAAGCCCGGCTAACGTGGCCCGGCTTATGGGGAATCACGCATGAAATTTACATCCGTTGCCGGCCTGGCTTTGGCCCTGTTCGCTGCCCCGGCGTTGGCCCAGATGCCGGCCAACCCGCACAACATCATCATCTTCGTGGCGGACGGACTGCGTTACGGCAGTGTCGAGCCGGGCAACATGCCAAACATGTTCAAGCTGAAAAGCGAAGGCGTGGACTTCACCAACAGCCATTCGCTGTTTCCCACCATCACCACCGTCAATGCCAGCGCCATCACCACCGGCCACTACATCGGCGACACCGGCGATTTCGGCAATTCGCTCTATACCGGCATGCCCATGCTCAGCGGCAACGGCTCGCCCATTGCGGGGCTGGAGAATGACACGGTGCTGGCCGAGATGAACCAGAAGTTCGGCGGCAATTACCTGAACGAGGAAACCCTGTTCGCCCGCGCCCGCGCGCAAGGCTTCTCCACGGCGGTGATCGGCAAGCTGGGACCGACCCGCATCGCCGATTCCACCGCCGCGCCGGACGGTAGCGAGACCCTGATCCTGGACGACAATACCGGCCATGAGGGCGGCTTCGGCTTGCCCGCCTGGTTCACCCGCGAGATGAAGACGGCCTTTGTCGGGACCAGCATTCCGGCGGTGCAGGTGCCGAACATTCCCCAGGAGGTTTACCTGATGAAGGCGACGACGCGGATCGTGCTGCCGCACTTCAAGGAAGCGGGAAAGCCCTTTGCCATGCTGTTCTGGTCGCGCGATCCCGACGCCAGCCAGCACGGCACCCGCGACAGCCTTGGCGAATACGATCCCGGCATCAACGGCCCGTCCGGCAAGGCCGGCACCCGCGATGCCGACACCGCGCTGGGCGAGTTGCTGGCGGCCTTGAAGGAACAGGGATTGGACAAGACCACCGACGTCTTCGTCACCGCCGATCACGGCTTCCTCACCATCAGCCATGCCAGCGCCACCAGCCCTTCGGCGCGCTTTGATCCCAATACGCCGCTCAGCGAACTCTCCAGCGGCTTCCTCGCGATCGACCTGGCCAGCGCGCTGCGGCTGCGGCTGTTCGATCCGGGCAAGAACTTCGCCAGTCTGGATTACAGCAGCGGCGCCAAGCTGTCGGGCGGCTCGGGCCTCTTGGGCGATCCGCAGAATCCGGACGCGGTGGTGGTGTCCAATGGCGGCGCGGATCTGGTTTACTTGCCGAAAACCGATGGCAAGGGGGCCAATGCCAAGGCGCTGGCGGGCGACATCGTGAAGTTCCTCTCCACCCAGGATTATGTCGGCGGCATTTTCGTCAACGACAAGCTGGGCAAGTTCCCCGGCGCCCTGCCGATGAGCGCCCTGAACCTGATCGGGAGCGCCCGCACACCCACGCCGTCGATCTATGTCAGCTTCCGCAGCTTCGCCGGCGAGTGCGAGAACAAGCTGCAATGCGCCGTGGGCGTACACGATACGGGCCTTGGCACCGGACAGGGCAGCCATGGTTCCCTGTCGCGCGCCGAAACCCGCAACTTCATGGCCGCCATCGGGCCGGACTTCAAAGCGGGCTTTGCCGATCCCGCCCCCATCTCCAATGCCGACATCACCCCGACCCTGGCCAAGGCAGCGGGCATCACCCTGGCCCCCAAGGGCAAGCTGCGGGGCCGGGTGATTTCCGAGGCGCTGGCGGGCGGGGACACGGTGACCGTCTCCCGGCGCACGATCCAGTCCGATCCGGCCGAGAACGGGGTGCGCACCATCCTGAACCTGCAGGAAGTGGGCGCGGCCCGCTATTTCGACGCGGGCGGCTTTGCCGGCAAGGTGGTCGGACTAAACCTTCCGTAAGCGGCACAATTCCGCCCAAAACCATCCGAATCCGGCTATCACCGGGGGATGCGGATTGTTGAAACGACGGACGACCTGAAGGCCTTCACGGCGGAACTTGCGAACGCGCCCTATCTGGCGCTGGATACCGAATTCCTGCGTGACCAGACCTATTACCCCAAGCTGTGCCTGATCCAGGTGGCGGCTCCCGGCATAGAGGGGATCATCGACCCCCTCGCCCCGGGCATCGACCTGGCGCCCTTCTACGAGCTCATCAAGCGGCCCGGCATCGTCAAGGTGCTACATGCCGGCCGGCAGGACATTGAGATTTTCTACCTGCAGGGCGGCGTGCTGCCCGATCCTTTGTTCGACAGCCAGATCGCCGCCATGGTCTGCGGCTTTGGCGATGCGGCGTCCTACGAAACCCTGGCGCGCAAGATCGCCCATGTGGAGATCGACAAGTCGGCCCGCTTCACCGACTGGAGCCACCGCCCGCTGTCCAAGCGCCAGCTGGAATATGCCCTGGCCGACGTCACCCATCTGCGCGTGATCTATGAATGGATGAAGGCCAAGCTGGAAAAGACCGGCCGCGCCAGTTGGGTGGCCGAAGAAGTGGCGGCGCTGCAGGATGCCAATCTCTACAAGCTGGACCCGGAATCGGCCTGGAAGCGGCTGAAGCCGCGCACCTCCAATAAGCGGTTTCTGGCGGTGCTGGCGGCGCTGGCCGCCTGGCGTGAGCGCGAGGCCCAGGCCCGCGACATCCCCCGTGGCCGCGTCCTGAAGGACGAAGCCCTGACCGAGATCGCCGCCCATCCGCCGGAAAGCGGCGAAGCGCTGGAGCGCGTCCGCGCCGTCCCGAAGGGTTTTGCCAATTCGCGGCTGGGCAAGGGCCTGACCGAAGCCATCGCACAGGGCATGACCGCCGAGCCGCCGGAAGGCGCAGCGGACCAGAACAAGCAGCGCCGCCGCCGCGAGCCGTCACAGGCGGTGATGGACCTGCTCAAGACCTTGCTGCGGCTGCGAGCTGAAGCCGTCGGGGTTGCGCCGCGCCTGATCGCCAATGCCGAGGATATTGAACGGCTGGCCGCGAACGAGGATGATGAGGTCGCCGCCCTGAAAGGCTGGCGCAACGACGTGTTCGGCAAGGACGCCGTCGCCCTGCGCAAGGGCGAGTTGGCTATCGCGCTGGAAAATGGCGCGGCCGTCGTGGTCGAACTGGAAGGTGAAGAATGAAAAAGATTTTGATTGCCGCGGCACTGCTGATTGCAACCCCCGCCCTCAATCCTGCTTTGTCCCAGACGCCGCAGCCGGCGGACTGGACCACCATCACCCTCACCGCCAATCTCAACAAGGGCGCCGACGCGGCCTGGGACAAGATCGGCGGCAATGACTGGTGCGCCATCGCCAAGTACCTGGACGTCAAAGGCTGCGCCATCGATTCCGGCAAGGGCGAACTGGGTTCGGTCCGCACCATCGACACCGGCACCGCCAAGGTGGTGGAGATCGCGGTGGCGCGCACCGCCCATTCCTACACCTATGCCCAGCCCTTCACGCCGATCTTCTATCACGGCACTTTGGCGGTGGAGCCGGTGGATAAGGGGCATTCAAAGCTGGTCTATACGTTGATCTGGAACCAGACGGCGGTGGGCGATGCGGCGGCGCAGACTGCGGCACGCGAAGGCCGCACCAAGCGGTTCCAGGCGGCGGTGGATAAAATGGCGGCGGCGGCAAACGCCCCGTAACAGGAGGGAATAATGCGAATTCTTGATACCAGACTCGTCGCGTTTGTTGGTCTCGCTGCCATGGCCATGGCTATTCCAGCCGGCGCCCAGACTCGCGAGGTCGTCATCGGCACGCCCGGCTTCACCAATATTGGCGG
>CANCMM010000178.1:0-4987 GCA_947379335.1 Alphaproteobacteria bacterium
ACCTGGCCGTCCACCACCGGGGCGGCGCGCACCACGCCGGGCACTTTCATCACCCGCGACGTCACCGCATCATAGTCGCTCATGTTGCCAAGCTGCGACTGGATGGTGACATGGCCCGACAGGCCCAGGATGCTTTTCAAAAGCTCGACCTTGAAGCCATTCATCACCGACATGACGATGATCAGGGTAGCGACGCCCAGGGCGATGCCGATCAGCGAGAACAGCGAGATCACCGAGATGAAGCTTTCCTGGCGCTTGGCGCGCAGGTAGCGGGCGGCGATCATCCACTCGAAAGGCGCGAAAATACCGGTTTTGCGTGGGGGCGATTCTGGCATGGGGCGAAGGTACGGTGCCTGCGCGAATCCGTCCATTACAAACAGGGTCACAAAGCCTTGCGCGGCGCTTTTGCCCGCCCCATACCCGTTCCATGACCGAGTCCCAAATCCGCGCAGAAATCACCGGCCTGCGGCGGATCGAACTGATCGCCCTGTTCGGGATCCTGACGGTCTTCACCCCCATAGGCATCGACCTGTACCTGCCGGCGCTGCCGACCATCGCGCGGGAATTCGGAACCCCGATTTCGGCCATCGAACATTCCATGGCGTCCTTCTTCCTGGGCCTGTGCCTGGGGCAGATCGGGATCGGCCCTCTGTCGGACCGTTTCGGACGGCGCTGGCCCATCCTGATCGGGCTGTTGCTCTACATCGCGGGCGCCACCGGCTGTGCCCTGGCGCAAGGGCCGCTGACCCTGGACATCGCCCGCTTCTTCGAGGCGATGGGCGCCTGTGCCGGAACGGTGCTGGCGCGCGCTTGCGTCCGTGACCTGTTTCCGCCGCAGCAGGCGGCGCGCATCTTCGCCCAGATGCTGCTGATCCTGTCGGTGTCGCCGCTGTTCGCGCCTTTCGTCGGCGGCTGGATGCTGCCCCTGACCGGTTGGCGCAGCATTTTCTGGCTGCAGGGCGGCGCCGCGCTTCTCACCTGGGGCTTTGTCTGGTGGCTGCTGCCGGAAAGCCATCCCGGCTCCGACCGCCGGCTGCATCCCTTGCATGTGCTGAGCGATTACTGGGCCATCGCCAAGGACCGGCGATTCATCCGCTTCATCATTCCCGCCACCCTGACCGGCGCGGGTCTCTATGCCTTCCTTACCGGCTGGCCGCATGTGGTGATCGGCATCTTCCACGTCACGCCGCAGTATTTTGGCTTCACTTTCGTCCTGAACGGCATCGGCCTGATCATCTTCAGCCAGAGCGCGGCGCGCTGGCTGAGGACTCATCCCGGCGAGCCGCTTTTTTACGGCGTCCTGATCGCCAATGCCGTTGCCGGCTGCCTGGCGCTGGCGGCCGGCGCGCTCGGCTGGGGCGGGCTGCTCGGCCTGTTGCCTTTCACATTTGTCTATTGCGCCATGATCGGCACCATCAATGCGACGGGATCGGGCCTGGCCATGCACCATTTCGGACACGCCGCGGGCATGGCCTCGGCCCTGATCGGCATCATCATGTACGGGGTCGGCGCCATGGCGTCGGCGCTGATGGGCGCTTTTCCGACCCCGGCGAGCCCGGTGCCGCTGACCAGCCTGATGGCCCTGTTTGGGGTCAGCGGCGTGGCGACTTATCTGCTGTTCAGGCCCCGCGCGGCGGGCTAAACACGCTCATCCCTGATTGCCTCTTCCGGAGCTTCCCATGCAGCGCGCCCTCGACATCAACCGCACCCGGTTCGCCGACTGGTACCAGGCGGTGGTGCGCGATGCCGACATGGCCGAGAGCAGCCCTGTGCGCGGCGCCATGGTCATCAAGCCCTGGGGCTATGGCGTGTGGGAGCAGATCCAGCAGGAGATGGACCGCCGCATCAAGGCGACCGGCCACGAGAATTGCTACTTCCCCATGTTCATCCCGCTCTCCTTCATCGCCAAGGAGGCCGAGCATGTCGAAGGTTTCGCCAAGGAAATGGCGATCGTCACCCATCATCGCCTGAAGAACATCGACGGCAAGCTGCAGCCCGATCCGGATGCCAAGCTGGAAGAGCCACTGGTGGTGCGCCCCACCTCCGAAACGATCATCGGCGATGCCTTCTCGCGCTGGGTGCGTTCGCACCGCGACCTGCCGCTGCTGATCAACCAGTGGGCGAATGTCGTGCGCTGGGAAATGCGGCCGCGACTGTTCCTGCGCACCACCGAATTTCTCTGGCAGGAAGGCCATACCGCCCATGCCAGCGAAGCCGAGGCAGTGGAAGAGACGCTGAAGATGCTGGAAGTCTATCGCAGCTTTGCCGAGGACACTCTGGCCATGCCGGTGATCGCCGGCGAGAAGCCGGAGAATGAACGCTTCCCCGGCGCGGTGAACACCTATTCCATCGAAGCCATGATGCAGGACGGCAAGGCGCTGCAGGCCGGCACGTCGCATTTCCTGGGCACCCACTTTGCCGAAGCCCAGGGCATCAAGTTCCAGGACGACGCCGGCACCATCACCCTGTGCAACACCACAAGCTGGGGTGTTTCCACCCGCCTGATCGGCGGCGTGATCATGACTCATGGCGATGACGACGGCTTGCGCCTGCCGCCCGCCATTGCGCCCAAGCAGATCGTTGTCGTGCCCATGCTGCGCGACAAGCCGGAAGACGCCGAAGTGTTGAAATACTGCGAAGACCTGGTGGCGATGCTGAACAAGCTCAGCGTGTTCGGCCTGCCGGTGCGCGCGTTTCTCGACGGCAAGAAAATCAAGTCGGCGGAAAAGCGCTGGAACTGGGTGCGCCGCGGCGCGCCCATCATCATCGAGATCGGGCCGCGCGACGCCGCCGGCGGCAATGTCACCTATATGCGCCGCGACCAGTTGCGCGACGGCGACAAGGTCAAGTCCATCGCCCTGCCCCGCCAGGAATTCCTGGAAGAAAAAGCCGTACAGCTGCTGGCCGAAATCCAGGCCGGGCTGTACGCCGAGGCCAAGGCGCGTCTGGACGGCAACATCAAGTCCGGCGTCACCGACTGGAAGGGCGTGGAAGACTATTACGCCGGCAGCGACGACGACTTCAAAGGCTGGTTGAAGATTTCATGGGCCAAGCCCAGCGGCACCGAACTGGATGCCGTGGACACCAAGCTCAAGGCGCTAAAGCTCACCATCCGCAACGCGCCGCTGCAGCAGCCGGAGACGTTTGAGACTTGCCTCTTTACCGGCAAGCCCGGCGTGGAAGAAATTCTGATCGGCCGCGCTTACTAGAAGCGGCTGACTGCCTCGAACACCACGACCAGCGCGGCGGCGATGGTCAGCATGGGGCCGACAAGCGATCGCTTGCGCGGATGGAAAATCCGCTTCCTGGGCATGGGTTCTTCGTAAAAGCTCCAGCTGTCCTGTAGCATTCTCACGCCCCTCAGCGTCTGATCGCAGGTGACAGGCTAGGGTTCCACAGGTTACCGGCCGTTTAAAACCCGGCCTAAAATGCGCCAGATCAGGGCAGCAAGGACTGGCGGGTATCGCCCGGCATGCGCTGCACCCAGGGTGCGCGTGCCGGCATCGACAGGATCAATGCGCGGATGTCAGTGTCAGCCGGCCCCGCCATGGCACCGGTATCGGGGTCGATCACCCGCCGCGCCTGGGCTTCCATCGCGTAATAGCGGCGCTTGCCGGTCTGGTCGGGGCATCCCATCCCACTTGCTTCGTCCAAGTTGGCGCCCCAGCGCAATTCCACGCAATTGTAAGGATCGAACGACATGTCGAACAGCCGGTGCGAGATGTCGTCGAAACTCAGCGCCACCGGGTGCTTGTCGCTGGACAGGATGGTGATGGTGCAGGCCGCACTCTGGCGGTCATACGCCGCCAACAGGTCGCGCTTCAAGTCCAGCCCGTCATAGACCACGCGGGCGTCGCGGTTCAGCCACTGGCCGGTCATCTTCCCCAGCTCCTGGCGGAAGGCGGCGAAGGCGGCGCGCAGCCGTGCATCGCGCGCCGGGGTGGCATAGGCCTCCCACTCCCCGTCCTCGCTGGAATAGATGTTGGCCGGGATGGCGGACGGATGCAGCTTGGCAGCGATGCCGTTGGCCACCGCCTGGTTCACCGCCTGGGCGCGGTCGTTGAGGTCGTTGCAAAGCGTGCCCATGGTGGCCTGCAACTCATAGACCGGATTGAAGTCGGTCTTGCCGCCCGACACCGCCACCCGGGCATATTCGTAATAGCCCAACTGCGCGCCGTTATAGCGCCATCTTCCGTCGCGCTCGGTGCCGAAATACTGGACCAGCGAGAAATCCGCGATCTGGCTGTTGCGCGCCAGCACATAATGCCCGCCCACCAACGCGCCATCCTGCCAATGCGCGTTCTGCAATTGCAGTGGCCGCCAGTTTTTCAGTCCGCCACCCAGCGATGCGGGGCTCTGGCCGAATTGCGGGCCATAGACGCTGCGGCTGATGGTGAAGTCGGGATGGGCGTCCATGTAATAGATGCGGCCCGCGCCATCGACGCTATAGACGATGCCGACATGGGCATTGGTGTCATAGATCACCGTGCCGGGGCGGATGCTGCCTGGCTGCAGCGCCGGGGAATAGAAATCCGCCGGAATGCCGCCATCGCCGGCGGCATCGGTGCGGAAGGTGCCGGAATAGACATTGTCCAAAAGCGTGCGGATGGCGGCCGCGCCGTCGATGCCATCGCCATGATCGATCATCCCGGCGCGGCTGACGATGCGGTTGGAGCTGTGGCCGAAGCGCGAGCCCGCCACGCCATCGACATAGGAAAAGGGCAGCCCGTTCTTCCAGGCGTAATAGGCGCGCAGCAGGTAAGGCAGCTTGGCGCAGTCCACATCGATATCCAGAAACCGCCCGTCGCTGCCGCGATACGGGTTGGCCGGATCGCGCAGGCAGCTTTGGGAGGAAGAACAGCCTGACTCCCCCAGCGCGGTGATGAAGGCGCCATAGCCCGCCTCGTCCGAGGCGTCCCAGTGATCCTTGGTGATACGCCATGGCGCCGCCTGCGCAGCAGCGCAACCGGCAATCAGGATCAGAGCG